>CALLPU010000332.1 GCA_938016235.1 uncultured Granulosicoccus sp.
GCAATTCCTGTTCGTCCAATTCCTCTGCCAGCTTCACCGTGTGTGTGCGATTGATCAATGAAAACGTTACCGGCACATTGGGTCGTTCTTTCCAGATGGTTTGCAGCATCAACAGCTTGTACACATCTGTGTCCAGCAGGCTGCGTACAATGGGGTCAAGCTTGAAGTTATGGTTATAGACGCGTGTGGCGATGTCGGGCATCGGACTTTGAACCATGAAATCTATCCTTTGACGGTGACTGCTTTGATAGTGCACCGTGTCTGCGGTGCCGCGTGTGCGGGATACATCGCCCCAGCATAAACCAGGTGAGCCCGGCTCAATCTGTTCCAGTACGCTAGGCGAGAAATGCCTGTATGCGGTCGATGGCTCGTTCGATGTTTTCCAGCGAATTGGCGTAGGAGATTCTCAGATAGCCTTCACCGTGAATACCAAAATCGGGCCCGCCAATCGTGGCGACTCCCGCATCTTCAAGCAGGGCGTTTGCCAGTGCCTTGGCTTGCCAGCCAGTGCCCTGAATGTTGGGGAACGCATAAAAAGCCCCTCGGGGCGTGACACAGCTGACGCCGGGGATGCTGTTGAGTCTGGCGACCACCACTTCGCGACGTTCGGCGAAGGCAGCCATCATGCCGTGAACGGCGTCCTGGGGGCCGGTAATGGCTTCAAGTGCTGCAAATTGAGACGGCGCATTGACACAGCTCCAGCAGTTGACACCCAACTTTCGGATAGCATCCAGAAAGCTTGGCGGCCATACGGCATAGCCTAGCCGCCATCCGGTCATTGCATAGGTCTTGGACCAGCCATTCAAGAGAATCAGGCGATCGCGTATCTCAGGGTAACTTAGTAATGAGACGTGCTGCTCGCCGTCGTAGATCATCTGATCGTAAATTTCATCTGACAGAATAGCGACGTGGGGATGGTTTGCAAGCCCGGCAACCAGCGCATCCATTTCACGACGAGGCGTTACGCCGCCGCAGGGGTTTGCCGGTGAATTGATAATGAGCAGGCGAGTAGCCGGTGTAATCAGCGACAGCGTCTCGCTGGCTGAAAACGCAAAATCATTGGCTTCGCGAATGGGTACCGGGACCGGTGTTGCGCCGGTGAATTCGATCATGGACCGGTAGATGGGAAAACCGGGGTCAGGGTAGAGAATCTCCGCACCGGGTTCGCCAGACATCAGGATGGCAGCGAACATGGTCACTTTGCCACCCGGCACGATAACCACGGATTCTGCGTCTACGCTTGTGTTGTACCGGTTGGCAAGATTGTCCGCCACTGCTTCCCGCAGTTCAGGAATGCCATTTGACGGGGTGTAGCCGTGATGGCCATCGCGCATGGCACGCACAGCAGCTTCTACGATATGAGCGGGAGTAGGGAAGTCGGGTTGCCCGATGCCCAGGTTGATGATGTCCTTGCCTTGTGCCGCCAGTGCGCCTGCTCGGGCCAGAACAGCAAAAGCATTCTCTTCGCCGATTCTGTCAAAGGCAGCGATGGGCCTCGGGCCGGTTGCAACAGACGGTGTCATTAACTATCCGATCAATGGTTGCGAGCGTCTATTGACGCTCGGGAGTTTCTATCGTGTGCCCGGCCAGTTCGGGTTTGATGATCAACTGGCAACTGAGACGAGAGTGCTCTCTTCGTTCTGCGGCCACGCCTTCGAGCATCTCCATTTCGAAGTCATCAGGCTCTTCAAACAGGGCGGCTGTGGCCTCATCCAGATACACATGGCACGTTGCGCAGATCAGACTGCCACCACACTCTGCGACCACTTCATCAATGTCGTTCTTGATGGCCGTGTCCATGATGCTGTCGCCAATGCGGGCGTCTACCGCATGGACGGTGCCGTCGCTGGTTTTATAGTTAAGAACTATTTCCTGGGTCATGGTCGAATTTCACTAATCGTCGCTGGAAAACCCTGATGGTATCCAAGTAATGAGGCCGAGTCACAAAATTGCGCGTTATCGTGTCACCGAATCGCCCAATAAGCCTGTTGAGCAGCTCAGGCTCGCATTGTGTGAATCATGCCACGTGTGTTCCAGCCGAATCTCGCTGGGCTGATTTTCGCGCGTAATACGCCTTGCAATTGCGGCTTGGTGCACGTCCTGACACGCGACGGGTCTCAGGTGTAGTGGCATACTGCGCAACTGTGCGAAGGGAGTCTGCGGTGACCGAACTCGAGAGCAAGATTTATCACGAGCAAATCCGGTTGATTTACAACCAGGGGCCAGTGCTGGTCGCTGGTGCGACCCTGTGCGCCGTGATCATTACGTTGTTCCTGTGGCGTCATTTGCCGCAATCGACGTTGTTGTTCTGGCTGGCTGCGGTGGGTATCTCTACCCTGCTGCGCATCTGGGTGATCTCTGTCTACCTCAAAGCGGATCGCAAAACTCGCGAGCAGGCTATCTGGGGCCCGTGTTTCTGGCTCGGAACGCTCACGGCGGGCATGATCTGGGGCGCGTGGCCGCTCATGTTCTATCAGCTGTACAGCACTGAGTACCTGCTGCTGATATCCACGATTTTTGCTGGCATGGTGGCCGTCAGTGCGGCGTCGGGCAGTATTTATTTACCCTCCTTTCTGTCGTTCTCCGTGCCGCTGATTATTCCGCTGGGCATTACGCATATCCTGTCGGGTAATGACTCTCTGGTATTGACCGGCCTGTTGCTGATCATGTTTCTTGCCGTTAACTTTTTCCTGGCCGCCAGAGGGCACCGCCAATATCGTGAGTTAATCCGCTCTCAGTTTGAGAACGTTCAGTTGATGGAGCGGTTGGCAGAAGAGAAACTGATTGCCGAACGCGCGGTGATCGCCAAGAGCCGGTTTCTGGCCGCCGCCAGCCACGACCTGCGACAACCCTTGCACGCCATGGGGCTGTTTCTCAGCGCTTTGCGGCAGCGAGAGAGTGCGCCGAACAAACTTGAAATCATCGATGACATGGGCAAGTCTGCCGAAGCACTGAACGGCTTGTTCAACAGCCTGCTGGATGTATCCCGTCTGGATGCGGAGATCATTGAATTCAGTCCCACGCACGTCACCGCGCGAGCCATGTTTGATCGCTTGCGTGCGCAATTCATGCAGCAGACGGATGAAAAAGGTATTCGGCTGAAAGTGGATCCGGAGTTACATGTCTTTTTCTGTGACTCGATCCTGTTGGAAAGAGTACTGAGGAACCTGTTGTCGAATGCTGTTCAGTACACGGCCAGCGGTTCAATTACGCTGCGTTGCGAGGATCACAGCGATGGTTCTAAGCTGGTTACCTTGCAAGACACAGGCATTGGTATTCCGGTAGATGCGGTTGATGATGTTTTCTCGGAATACTATCAATTGAATAACCCGGCGCGCGACAGGCGTAAAGGGCTGGGACTGGGGCTGGCAATCGTTCGGCGTCTGTGCGAGTTGATGGACATGCCACTGGAAATGCAATCGGTAGAAGGGGAAGGTACAATTTTTCGGCTGATTGTGCCAGGCGGAGATCCGGCGCAGATCAAGCGCGTGACCCAACATACCACCACGATGCAAGCCACCGGGCGCCGGGTCCTGGTCATTGATGACGAAGTGCAAGTGTTGCAGAGCATGCGCCACATGCTGGAAGGCTGGGGTTGCGAGGTCATGCTGGCAGAGTCTGCACGAGATGCGCTCAAGGTGATTGCACTGACCAATGAAACCCCAGAGATCATCGTCTCTGATTATCGACTGGGGGACGATCATAATGGTGTTGATGCGGTAGCGGCGATTCGGGAATCGGTCGAGTTGGAGATACCCGCGATCATCATTACGGGTGATACGTCGCCTGAGCGATTGAAAGAGGTCAAGGAGACTGGCTTGCGGCTGTTACACAAGCCCGTTAGCCCCGACGAATTGCATCAAATCATGCACGAGCTGTTTGATACAGCGTGTCCTGAGGCACGAAGTGGAAATCGACAGCCGGCGTCGTACCCGGATGTGGTCAATCGGTAGTGGGTTGCACTATTCGACGCTGCCAGATCCTTTCCAGAAGGATCTGGTGGATACACCGAAACCCCGGATCAGGTATCACCGGCTTCTGACTTGACGGCTGTGGCCTTCACCAGCTTTCCAATGGTCAGCCCCTGTACCAGTATCGAAAATACCACTATCACATAGGTAACCGCGACGATGAGATCGCGTTCGGGGCCCGCTGGAATCGACAGCGCAAGTGCAACTGATATACCACCCCGCAAACCGCCCCAGGTGAGTATCTTGACGGCGTGCGGATGGAACTCGCGATTGAATCGGCGTAGCAAAGTCACCGGTATTCCCACCGATAGGGTCCGGGCGCAAAGCACCATGAAGGCCATGACCAGTCCTGCTATCCATAACTGCAGATCCAGGCTCAGTACCATCACTTCCAACCCGATGATAAGGAACAACACGGCGTTGAGTATTTCGTCAATCAACTCCCAGAAGGTATCCAGGTGTTGAACGGTTTGATTGCTCATGGCGTCGCGTCTGCCGTGGTTTCCAATCATCAATCCAGCCACGACAACTGCTATCGGAGCAGACAGATGCAAGCCCGCTGCGGCAGTTGAACCACCGGATACCAGTGCCAGTGTCAGCAGTATTTCAACTTGATAGTTGTCGACGCGTTTGAGCATCTGCAGTACCAGCCAGCCGCAGGCAAAACCGAACAAAGCTCCGCCAAACGCTTCTTGCACAAACAGGATGGCGATGTGCTGAGCATCGAACGCATCACCGTTGACAGCCATACCGAATATGGCAAGGAAGACCACAATGGCAACGCCATCATTGAACAGTGATTCACCGGCAATCTTTATTTCCAGCGACTTGCTGGCACCTGCCGTCTTGAGAATACCCATGACAGCGATCGGATCGGTGGGCGATATCAACGAGCCGAATAACAGGCAGTAGATGAACGGGACGCTGTAGCCAAACCACTGAAAGAGATAGTAAGCGCCACCAGCTACCAGAAACATGCTGGTAATAACGCCCACGGACGCCAGCAGACCGATCGTCCATTTACGTTTCAGCAAATCATCCAGGTTGATGTGCATGGCGCCGGCGAACAGCAGAAAGCCGAGCATGCCATTGAGCAGGGTGTTGTCGAATTCAATCTGGCTGATAATGTTGCTGGCGATGCGTTCACCTTCCGCATAGCCGTGATTTCCCAGCAACACGAGCACCAGTGAAAACACCAGCGAACACACCATGATGCCAATGGTGTTAGGCAATTTCAGCGTTCTGTAGTTAACGTAGGCAAACAGTGCGGACACCGTGATCAGAATGCTGGTAATACTCAGTAGTGTCATGTTGCTAATCTGTTGTGGCGCTGGGCAAGGGTAGCGTATTCAGCCTGCATTGCGAAATTCACTGTCGGCCTGATACGGTACTGCGCAGGCACCCGTGCTGGCTAAAGCAGGTACACTGGCTCCACTCAGATACACAGCTAATTCGCGAATTTGTTGCTGCAACGTTCTTTTGATTTTCTGGCACCTTTGGAGTACCAGGTTGTCGTCTCGGCCAGAGCGCGGCGGTTAAGTTTGCGTGTCGAACCTGGCAGAGGGGTTATTGTAACGATTCCCCGGCGATTTCCTAAAAGAGATGTCCCTGCATTCGTGGAAAAACACCGCGAGTGGCTGGAAGCAACGATGTCTGACATCGAAGCCAACACGCCAGAGCTTTATCGGCAGTGGCCTCCACGTAGCCTCAACTTGCAGGCGATAGGGCGCCAGATTCGTATTGTGTACGAAGCGCATCCGGACGCCGTCTGTGCCAGCGGAGAATCTGTGTCTGAACTCTACATAACCTCATTGCCCGACGACAAGCGCGGTGTTGCCACCGAAGTGTCGCGGTATTTGTCGCGGCTGGCGCGGCAGGTTCTGCCGCCCAGATTGTCCGCGCATGCTGCCAGCCACGCGCTGCAATACACCAAGGTGCAGATTCGGGGGCAGCGAACAGTCTGGGGCAGTTACTCGTCCAGCGGAACGCTCAGCTTGAACTACAAGCTGCTGTTTTTACCGCCAGAACTGGTTGACTATGTGCTGCTGCACGAGTTGGCGCATACGGTTTTTCTGGATCACTCGCCTGCTTTCTGGCGGCAGTTGGAAGCACTGCAAACCGGTGCACGTGCGCTTGACGATCGGCTGTCCCGGGCGGGCCGAGAGGTTCCACCGTGGTTGGAGCTTGCGCGCTGACAGACCTTTTATCGTTGCAATTTTCGTTGTGTGAGCTACCGGTAAAACGCGGCTAAATCCGACTTTAACCTTCTAA
>CALLPU010000333.1 GCA_938016235.1 uncultured Granulosicoccus sp.
AGCGCCATGTCGATGCCCGTTTCAGCCATTTTCTGTTTTACCAGATACACCTCAGGGCTTTTATCAAGGCTGGGCGATGCCCATTCCCGATTCAGATTGACGCCCAAAGCATTCGTGCGCAAGTTACCCAGCGCCGTGCCATCCGGATTCATGTTGGGAACCACGTGGATGTCAGCCAAGGCTCTCAGTGCGCGACTGGTCGCGTCGTTTTCGTCCAGCAAACGCTCCAGCCAACCCTCCATCCACCACTCCGCCATGGATTCTCCAGGATGCTGACGCGCGATCACCCACAATTGTTTTCTCGACTGGTTGATTGAATCGTTCGCCGATGCCACCGGCAGCGCCGATACCTTCAGGTAATCGATACTCCGCCCTTCATGAGTATTACCCAGATTCTGGTAGTTCACCACCTGAGCACTAGCACAGGCTGAGATCAGATCCAGATGTTGCTCGGTGGAATACGGTGCAAAGTACGCGAACCAGACGATGTCAGCCTCGGCGTTTAGCGTCCAGGATAGCGTCTGCCCATCGAAGGTAGCAGGTGTTCTGAACCAGTTCTGTCGATCGTGAGACGTCACCACATCATAACCTTCCCATCCCTTGGGATAAGAGGTCTGCCCGGCATTGACGATACTGATAGTACAAGTACGGTTTCGAATACCAGAGACACTAAAGTGAAACCACTGGAGAAAATCCGAGGCTGTGTCTTTTCGAACCTGCAGTTTTACGTGTTGGTGATCACTGGCATCGACAACCTCGATGTTGCCGCTGTCAAAGTGATTACCGATAGTGATCGACATGATTTTTTCCACAATTCGGAGATCAGGGCACAAACAAAAAAGCCGGACAATCCCAAGGGACGGTCCGGCTCTTGTTTCTCTACCTGGTTTTCACTTTAAACCAGACGTCTTCGGATTGGCTATGGGCAGGTCGCTTTCGATAGCGCTAAACCAGCCCTTTCATAGCCAGACACTATTACTGAAGTACACCGTCGATGCTGTAAGTGATGGATGCGCCTTCACCCACTACTGCCACAGCAAATCCACCAACGGTAAGCGCATCTTCAGTGCCGGCTACAGCGTAAGAATTGCCATTGAACGATGTGAACGTTCCAGCGGCAAGCAAATCAGCAGGTGACAGCTTGTTGCCTGTAGCAATGTGGTCGTTGACAACCAGATCAGCGCCCGCCAGTGCAGCATCGGTAGGAGCGAAGACAGTCCACGGATCAGCATCTGTTTCAGCGTCGAGCTTCTGCAGGCCGTAAGCGGCTCCGAAGGAACTCAGGAATCCACCGAAGTTACCGGCTGATTCAAGGGCTGCCTGAACGTCACCCGCACCAGGAGTGGGCTCAGTTGGGCCTGGTTCTGTGGGGCCTGGATCAACAGGCTCTGGCGCTGCCGGTGGCGACAACAAAGAGGAAATTTCGTGGACACGGCCAATAGCACCTTCCACGTCAGCTCCGAGGTCAACTCTTCCGATATCGACGCCATTGACAGCGAGGCCGGAAGCGGCTGTAGTACTGGTGGTGAGCGCCAGAGTCTGGGTTGTGTCACCGTCTACAAGGATTGAATCCGCAGAAGCGCCTGCGTCTCCGCCTGCTGTAACCAGATCACTGGCCGCGGTTGAAGAGACATCGCCAGAAATTACGTGGTAGCTCAGAATGCGTGTCAGAGTGGGGATGTCTGCCAACAGATCAGCTGTTGTAGGCGTGGCGTCGTCGCCGTCGTTGTCCAATTCAGTAAACGCAGCATCTGTTGGTGCAAAGATAGTGAAGGTGCTAGCGGGATCATCCAGCGCATCGTCCAGTCCGGCCGCTTCGATAGCCGCTTGCAGCGTGTTGTGGACGTCGGATTCTGCAATGGTATCGAAGGCGGTTCCGCCAACGCCGGGGGTTGCAGCCGGAGTTGTCGGCGCAGGAGGTTCGTCGTTGCTGTCTGAAGAACAGCCGGCGACTACCATGCTTGCAGTTACCAGGCTTAATGCGAAATACTTCTTGATCATGAGTGATCCTCTATATTTATGAATAGTTAATGGTCAAACACACAGTTTAAATCGGTGCAGCTTCTTACAGTACTAACTCTCTACCGGCTCACCAGTACTTTGCAATTACTACTCTGTAGTAGTGCGCAGAGTATGGTGACGTCGGAATACTTATTCAAATACAAGATAGACAGGGCCATCGGGCCGTGAATGCCGGTTTTCCTACCTACGGTGCATTCGCTACCCACTGGGGAACGCGAATATTACTGGACGACAGAGATAATTCAACGACGCAGGTCTCGCCCAGCGACACTACCCAAGAAAAAATCTCAATTATTAGTTACAAGTTCTTGAAACCTATCTCATTTTAGTCTGGACTCAATCGCATTGCAATCGTGAAACTCAGCTAGCTGCCCTGTAAATAACAGGGACCTGCTCAAAATTCTGTCAGTGCCAGCTGATACAGCCCAGATAGTCGTACATCGACCGACAACAAGGTCTATTCTCGATTTGTCGTATCCTCAAACGCGGCAGCAAGACGTGCCGACGCGGTATCGGCGCAACTTGAGGCCTGACAAGCAAAGGTTGGGGGGAGTGTAGACCAGCGAGCAGTCAGCTGGAAAAAAACGGCCGTCCTTGGCCTTCATTGGCTCCGTGC
>CALLPU010000334.1 GCA_938016235.1 uncultured Granulosicoccus sp.
CTGGGATATTGATATCAGGCCCGACGGACTCGGCTTGCCGAGTGGCTCTGGCACGGTGCAACTCGGAGGTGAGCTGTATGATGCTCAATGTGCCAGTTGTCACGGCGTTTTCGGTGAAGGCGAAGGACGGTGGCCGATTCTAGCTGGTGGCCAGGATTCATTGCAGGAGGAGCGCCCTGAGAAAACGATCGGCTCGTATTGGCCCTACCTGTCTACTGTATTTGACTACGTACGCCGGGCAATGCCATTTGGCAACGCAAGATCCCTGTCGGATGACGAGGTCTATGCGCTGACTGCCTATCTGCTGTATTTAAACGATATAGTAGACGAGTCTTTTGAGCTATCTGCGGGTAATTTCGGCACGATCAACATGCCCAACGAAAACAATTTCATCGCTGACACGCGGGCCGAAGAAGACTGGTTCGACGCTTCGACAGAGCCCTGCATGAACCACTGTCTGGAAGGGGATGCCGTGGTTTCCATGCGCGCGCGCGTGCTGGACGTTACACCCGATGGGGATACCAATGAGTAAGGCGTTGCTGTTGGTGGTCTGCTGCCTGACAGGCGTTGCGCTGGCCAGTTCCGAAACCAACGTTTCTGATGGGGCCCCTCAAGCCAGTGAAATTGATGCGACTGAAATCAACCGCATCCTGGCGCTGTCCGACGATGTCGAGTATGGCGAGTATCTGGCGGGTGAGTGCGCGTCGTGTCATGCGGTTGAGCAGGTAGCGGGTAGCAGTGTGCCGGTGATTCACGGAGCAGAAGCTGCTCATCTGGTACAGTCATTATTGGAATACCGTATAGGCGTTCGCGACAACACCACCATGCAGCTGATCGCCAATGGTCTGGGAGAAGAAGAGATCGCCGTGCTCGCACACTATTTGTCAAACACCGGTCGCTAAGCCTGTTCGAACCGCCGGTCGCTGTTTTTACACTTGTGTTCCACCAGCAGCCACTACAACAAGAGGAATACCATGCAATCCATAACAAGGCGTAAATTCAACACTCTGGTTGGTCTGGGTGCAGCGTCCATGCTGACGCCACCCGTCTTACTCGGGCAGAGCAAACCAAAGGTCGTCATCATTGGCGGTGGTGCGGGAGGTGCAACCGTTGCGCGCTATCTTGCCAAAGATGCTGCAGGCGCTATTGATGTCACGCTCATCGAAAATTCCAGGCAATACACAACGTGTTTCTTTTCGAACCTGTATGTAGGCGATGTGCGTGATTTTGACTCCATTACGCACAGCTACGATACGCTGGCGGCGATGGATGGCTTGACGGTGGTTCACGACATGGCCACGGGTATAGATCGAGATGCAAAACAAGTAACCGTCGCCGGTGGGCAATCGATTGCTTATGATCGACTGGTTGTTTCACCGGGTATAGATCTGATCTATGACAGCGTACCCGGCTATTCGGCGGAAGCTGCCGAAATAGCCCCGCATGCCTGGCAGGGAGGTCCGCAAACAGAATTGCTTAAAACAAAACTGGATGCGCTGGAGAACGGACAAAACATCGTGATGGTTGCACCGCCAAATCCCTATCGCTGCCCGCCAGGGCCGTATGAGCGTGTTTCCATGATGGCCCATATGCTCAAAACCAAGGGTTTTGACGACAGCATCATTACCATACGGGATACCAAACCGAAGTTCTCCAAACAGGGTTTGTTTGTTGAGGGCTGGGAAGAAAACTACCCTGGCGTGATTGAATGGCTACCGCCCGAAATACACGGTGGAATACTGGGTGTAGATGCTAATGCAGGTACCGTTGAAACAGACTTCGATACGTTCGAAGGATCACTGCTGAACATCATTCCGGCGCAAAAAGCAGGCGCTATTGCAGCCGACGCTGGCTTGACCAACGACACCGGTTTTTGTCCAATCGTGGCAGAATCCATGCGATCTGCTGTGGATGAAAACGTGTTTGTTATTGGTGATGCGAGTATTGCCGGTGCCATGCCCAAGTCTGGTTTCTCAGCCAACAGTCAGGCCAAAGTGGCGGCATTGAACATCCGCGGTGATCTCACCGACTCCCGTGTCTTCAAGGCGAAATATGCCAATACCTGCTGGAGTCTGATTTCACCTGAGAATGGTGTAAAGGTCGGGGCACAGTATGAAGCGGGTGAAGATGGAAACATTGTCTCCACATCCACCTTCGTGAGCAAGACGGGTGAGAGTGCAGAGTTACGTTCAGAGACCTACCGGGAATCCATCGGTTGGTACGACTCAATCACAGCTGACTTGTTCGGCTGAGAGGTTTCATGGCTATCACGCGACGCCAGTTTGTTTCACGACTAACAGCCATGAGCGGTGTCGCGCTACTGCCGGGGGCGGTGAGTCACTCCGTACAGGCGGCTAGCCACTCGGATAGTCGTGTGTTTGGCAATGGCAAACTCTGGTCTTTGACGGATGGTCAGTTGAGCCTGCCTGTCAGCATGGCGGTGCCGGATAGCATTGAGGCAAACGAGAGGATGGCGTTTTTCGAACGTCATCAGCTCGATCCAAACCAGTTGACGCCTGACTGTAACCTGACGTTATGGCAGCAGAAAGATCGTGTGATCCTGTTTGACACGGGAGCAGGGGCACAATTTGCTGCGGGTGGTGGACAACTGGCTGATAGTCTGGAAAGCGCAGGCTTCGCGCCTTCAGATGTCACTGATGTTGTATTCACGCATGCCCATCCTGATCATTTGTGGGGTGTGCTGGATGACTTTGATGATCTGGCTTTTCCGCAAGCGAGCTACCATTTCCCCGCTGCCGAATGGAACTACTGGTTGGATTCGAGCACGCTGGACAGGACACCGGAAGCTCGCAAGAGCTTTGTGGTCGGTGCGCAGAACAGACTGCCACTGATAGCGGAGCGAGTGTCCTTGTTTTCCGGAGGTGATGAGATCTTGCCTGGCATCGAAGCGATAGATACCGCTGGTCACACGCCAGGGCATACCTCCTTTGCGCTGCATGACGGTAGCGAATCGATTCTTGTTGTCGGTGATGCGCTAGTTCACAAGGCTTTGTCGTTTGCCAGACCCAAGTGGCCGTCTGGCAGTGATCAGGATGCCCTGGTTGCCATCGACACACGGCTGTCCCTGCTGGATCGCCTTGCTGGAGACAAAAGCCAACTGCTTGGGTTTCATCTTCCTGCACCGGGAATAGGCTACGTGGAACGCTTCGAAGGAGCCTATCGGTTTGTCTCAGGCTGATAGCAACGTGATACGGC
>CALLPU010000335.1 GCA_938016235.1 uncultured Granulosicoccus sp.
TAAGATAGGCCCGCGGCAAGGTTTGTCTAATTTAAATAGCGCTTCAGAGTCTTGACAGTTATGCACATGATTGATGAATCCTTGTTGGGCCAGGTGCGAGATCGTTTCGCCCATGTCGATACCTGCCCGCAGCAAGGGAAACGCGTGTTTTTTGAAAATGCCGGCGGTGCGCTGACTCTCAAATCGGTGGTTGCGACGTCTACTCACTACGCGGCCATTCCGGACAACCAGGGCAGGGCAAACCCGGGCAGTCATGAGCTGGTCAGGGTCATTGACCAGGCCAAAGCGGATATGCGGGATTTCATGAACGCAAAGGACGGTCAGTTCTTTGCTGGCGAGAGTGGCACCGAGTTGCTGTTTCGACTGATCATGAATGCCTGTCTGGGAAGAGAGAAGGGAGGTGTTGTACTGGGGTCCACGCTGGAACATCCAGCCACGCGTTCTGCGTGTGATCGTTGGGCGACGATAGCGGGCCATGAACATGTGCTAATAACGCATGATGATGCTACCGGCACCGTGGCCGCGGAGGCGTACGCATCGGCAGTGACTGAAAACACGGTCGTGGCAACTTTGTTACACACCTCTCCCGTGACGGGCATGAGTGTTGATATTGCTCAGTGCGTCAAGGCTATCCGAGCTGTTGCTCCGGATTGCCTGATTATTGTCGACGGCATTCAGCATGCGGCGCACGGTGGTATGGATCTTGGCCTCTATGATGTTGATGGCTACGTCATCTCGCCCTACAAGGTATTTTCACGTCACGGCTACGGCATAGCCTGGGTGTCTGATGCGTTGTCATCCGTGCCACACAACAATCTTATCAACGGCCCAGACGACAATTGGGAAATGGGCACACGCGACACAGGCGCCTATGCCACGTTTTCAGATGTGGTGAATTACTTTGAATGGCTGGGTGGGCAAGTATCAAACAGTGCTGAAAAACGCGGTAAATTTGCAGCGGCTGCGAACGCCATTCACCACCATGAGAAAACACTCACTGACACCATGCTTCATGGCACGGGTAACCTGCGTGGACTGGCTGATCTGGACGGGGTGTACATCATCGGTGGTGTTGATAACCCGGCACGAGAAGGGCTTGTGTCGTTTACTGTTGCGGGGCTCGCCTCTGTGGATATCGTTGAAAAACTCAATAGCGAAGGCATCCGCACGCATCTACGCAAAGCGGATCATTACTCTGGCAACATCCTTGATCCTTTGAAGTTCGACAGCTGCATCCGCGTTTCCCTGTGTCACTACAATACAACCCAGGAAGTAGCCCAGTTCTTGACCGTGATGAATGAGATCTGTCAGTAGCGACCTTAGCTGTTTTCCATCGCCGGACTAGTGGCGCGGCTCACGGGCGTTGTCCATTCGCAGCTCAGAATAAATCAGCAACGCAAGCCCAATCAGGATGATTCCGATGCCCACATAAATTTCAAGCTGTGGGCGTTCGCCGACGATGGCAACAGCAAACAGCAGTGCCGCCACCGGCTCGGCCAACGCAAGTGCAATGCCGGTGGAGCTGGTGAGATAGCGCAAACCGTAACTGAAGAGAAGGTAGGCAATGCCGGTTGCCATGACACCGAGCCACAACAGAACCGACAGGTCTGCCCATTGCAGCTGGGGAAGCTCAGTGACGCTGCCCACCAACGGCAAAGCGATCAGGGCTGCCAGGGTAAAAATGGCGGCAACCGAGAGTAGTGGCGGTGCCGTAACGAGAATGCGCTTGGTCGACAATCCATAGATGGCATAGCAGAGACCGCTCAGCAGGCACAGAGCAATGCCATGCAGTGACCACGAAGTTGCCTCGCCGGTTCCTGCTGTCACAACCAGCAAACCGCTGATCGCGATACCCACACCCAGCCACCAGCCGCCCGGTGGTTTCTGTCGGGTATGAACCGTGTCGATGATGCCCGCCCAGACAGGCCCACTCCCCAGTGCGAGCGCGGTACCGCTGGCGACGCTGGTCGCCCTTATTCCGGCAAAGAATGCCAGGTTGTAGCCAGCCATGCCGATGGCGGCGATGAGTATCAGACGAAATGGCAACGACAGCAGGCTGGCAGGTTTGAAGCCGCTGGGATGAATGAGCGCAACACACAGCATGAAAAATGCGCTGGCTACGGCCAGTCGCAAGGTGCCTACCCAGAGTGACGATAACCCTGATGGCGCAAACGTTTGAGCGGTGCCCGTGGTTCCCCACAGGATGGCTGCGCACAAGACCAGGGCAACCCCTGCAGCAGGTTTTTCGATAGTCATGCCGCGAAGTATGCGCCTGTCAGAGGCGAGCGGGTGCGTCTGGACGATCCGGCTTGTTTATCAACACTGTTCCCGCAATGAATCGATGGGCGGTCGTTTTGAGACAGTGATGTCGTTCTGGTCTGATTATACGTCGCGCTGTTGTGATGTGTCGGAGCCCCGTGGGTTGATACTGACCATGCCGTAGGGTCATTACGGCGCCACCGAGCCAGGCTCATGACTGACACCGTAAAGAAACCCTCCAGACGTGGCGCCAGAGCGGCCAAACGTGCGCTGCGAGCTGCACCGCTGGCATCCGAAGACAGAGCCGTCAGGCCCGGCATGAACGGCGGTCGATATCAGCCGCTGGCTGATGCGGATGTAGACAAGATCAATGAAGCCGTCATGACCACGCTGTCGTCCATTGGCTTGGCACAGGCGATCCCTTCTTGTATCGATGCGGTAACCCGTGCGGGAGGCCACTACAAGGACGGCCGTCTGTTTTTTCCGCGCTCACTGGTGGAGGATGTTCTGGCTTCCTGCGCGAAAGAGGTAGTGCTATACGGTCAGGACCCGCAACACGATATCGAGGTATCCGGGTCGCGTGTCTACTTTGGAACAGCAGGTGCTGCCGTGCACATTGTCGATATAGAAGGGCGTGAGTACCGTGATTCAACACTCAACGATCTGTACGACATGGCACGGTTGGTGGACAAGATGGATAACATCCACTATTTCCAGCGCTGCCTGGTGGCGCGTGATGTGGTTGAGCCTGCGGATCTTGATTTCAATACGTGCTATGCCGCTGTCAGCGGCACCACCAAACACGTGGGTAGCAGCTGGGTAGAACCCGAGCACGTCACACAGTCGCTGGAAATGCTGCACATGATTGCCGGCGGCGAAAAGCAATGGCGCGAGCGTCCGTTCGTCAGCATGTCCAACTGTTTTGTGGTGCCACCACTGCGCTTTGCTGAAGACTCCTGTCATTGCATGGAAACGGCCGTCAGAGGTGGCATGCCTGTCTTGTTGCTGGCAGCGGGTCAGGCCGGCGCTACCAGTCCCGCTGCCTTGGCCGGAGCTGTGGTTCAAGAGGTCGCTGAAGTGCTGGCGGGTCTTGTCTTCGTCAATTTGCTGGTACCGGGGCATCCCGCTATATTTGGTACGTGGCCATTCGTGTCGGATCTGCGTACGGGCGCCATGAGTGGCGGCAGTGGCGAGCAGGCGATCCTGATGGCCGCCTGCGGGCAGATGGGTCGTTACTACGGCTTGCCCACCGGGGTTGCAGCTGGCATGGCGGATGCCAAGATGCCTGACGCACAGTCGGGTTACGAGAAAGCCTACACCACAACACTGGCTGCACATTCTGGTGCCAATCTTATTTACGAATCAGCCGGTATGCACGCATCGCTGCTGGGTGTGTGTTACGAGAGCATGGTTATCGACAATGACATGCTCGGTGCCATCAATAGGACAGTGCGCGGTATAGAAGTTAACGATGACACCTTGTCGCTCAGTGCCATGCGCGATGTCTGCATAGAAGGGCCCAATCACTACCTGGGTCACGAGCAGACATTCAATCTGATGCAGCGCGAGTACATCTACCCTGAAGTCGCTGACCGTACAAGCCCCAAAGAGTGGGCAGAGCAGGGCAAACCGGTGTTGATTGAACAAGCACGGTCACGCGTTGATGACATTCTTGGCAATCATTACCCAACTCATATACCCGAACAGATCGATCTCGCCATTCGAGAGCGATTCAACATCGAGCTGCCGCTTGATGCCATGAACAGAAACCGAGAGGAAGTAGTGTGAAGTCACAGGCCCGAGTCGTCATCATTGGGGGCGGAGTTGCAGGAACCAGTACCTTGTATCACCTGGCAGAACGCGGGTGGACCGATTGCATGCTGCTGGAGATGGACGAGCTGACATCCGGTTCTACCTGGCATGCTGCCGGTAACATCCCGACGTTTTCCGGTTCGCGCAACATGATCAAGTTGCAGTACTACAGCACACAGCTTTACGCCAAGCTGTGCAACAACCCGGACTACCCCATCAACTATCACCAGACCGGATCCATTCGACTGGCGCAGAACCATCAGCGTATGGAGGAATTTCACCACATCACTGGCATGGCGAATGCCATGGGGTTGGGCTACGAGATGATCGACACTGCCGAGATGAAAGCGCGTCATCCTTTCCTCGAAGATCACGACGTGCTCGGCGCCCTGTGGGATCCAAACGATGGCGACATTGATCCCAGTCAGCTGACACAGGCGTTTGCCAGTCATGCTCGCAAGGCCGGTGCAACCATTCACAGGTTTACCAAAGTCACGGGTGTTTCACGTACCGCCAACGGTGAGTGGAATGTTCAGACAGACAAAGGCAACGTTCAGTGCGAGTACGTGATAAACGCAGGCGGCTACCGTGCAGCCGAAGTGCTTGAGCTGGGCGGCAAGTTTTTACCGATGGTCACGCTCGAACACCAGTACCTGGTAACTGAATCCATTCCGGAGCTTGAAGCCACGGAAGGGTTATTGCCGCTCGTGCGCGATCCGGACGACTCCTACTACCTGCGGCAGGAAAAAACCGGCTTGATTCTGGGGCCTTATGAAAAAGAGCGGGCTGTTGCTCGCTGGCAGGACGGCAAGATTCCCGAGAAATTTGCCTACGAGCTGTACGGCGATGATCTTGAACGTCTGGAATGGTATATCGAAAAAGCCTGTGAGCGGATGCCAATTCTGGGTAGCGTCGGCGTTCAGCGTGTGATCAATGGCCCGATTCCCTATTCTCCGGATGGCATGCCGTACGTCGGGCCAGCCTTTGGCTTGCCTAACTTTTTTCACATCAACGGTTTCAGTTTTGGTATCTGCCAGGGGGGCGGTGCTGGAAAGTCCATGGCCGAATGGGTCATCGATGGCAAACCTGAATGGGATCTCTGGAGTCTGGACCCGCGACGCTATACCGACTATGCCGATCAGCCTTATGTGGTAGATCGTGCCATTGAGCTGTATCAGCATGAATACGCCATTAACTTCCCGCACGAGGAACGACCGGCAGGCAGACCGCGCAAGCTCACTCCGGCCTACGATCGTCTGCAAGCCAAAGGCGCGCAATTTGGTGCTCGTGGTGGTTGGGAACGTGCTACCTGGTTTGCGCGTGAGCAGGATTCAACCGACGATACCCCGCTGTATCAGCGTGGCGTGTGGTTTGATGCAGTCCGTGAAGAGTGTCGTAACGTGCGCGACAATGTCGGCCTGCTGGACATGGGTGGATTCACCAAGTACGAGCTGCAAGGTGAAGGTGCATCGACGTGGTTGAACTCTCTGATAGCCGGCAAGTTGCCCAGAGTGGGTCGCCTGTCCTTGTCCTATTTTTGTGCCGATGACGGTGGCGTGTGGAGTGAGATGACGCTAACGCGTCTGGCTGAGGAGCACTACATTCTGATCACCGCGGCCGCTGCCAAATGGCATGACTTTCAATGGCTGCAGGAGCACATGCCGGCGGGGCACGCCATGACACTGACCGACATCACCGATGATTATGGCACGCTGGTTGTGGCCGGTCCTCGCTCACGTGAAGTCATGCAGCAACTGACCAATACCGATATGTCCAACGAGTCGTTTCGATGGTTGACCTGCCAGGATATCTCGCTGGCGGGCATCGCCGTACGGGCATTGCGTGTTAACTATGTGGGAGAACTGGGCTGGGAGCTGCACGTCAAGAGTGAGCATCACCTCGCGCTGTATGACGCCTTGTGCGAAGCCGGTGCAGCGTTCGATATCAAGGACTTTGGCATGTACGCCATGGACTCGATGCGAATTGAAAAGAGCTACCGTGCCTGGAAAGTGGAACTGGATCATGAGTATTCTCCGCTCAGGTCCGGCCTTGATCGATTCGTGGATCTGGAAAAACCGGATTTCAAAGGTAAACAGGCACTGCTCGATGAAGCGTCCAGGCCGCTGGTGGATGTCTTCGCAACACTGATTGTGGACCCGGTAGCAGACGCTGATACCGTCAACAACACCGATGCTCTGTATGGTTGCCCGATACACGTAAATGGCGACACCGTCGGTTACACGACGTCGGGTGGTTATGGCCACAGGATTGAAAAAAGCGTAGCTCTGGGCTACGTCAAGCCAGAATTCTCGGCAGAAGGCACTCGTGTACAGGTCAACATTCTTGGCCACATGCGCGATGCCACGGTCGTTGCTGAATCACCGTATGATGCCGCTAACGCTGCACTTCGGAGTTAAGGCCTTGCAAGAGCGTCAGATTGCCTCCCTGTCGGTATCGCCGACAGGTCTGGGGTGCATGAATCTATCCTTTGGCTACGGGCCTGCTGACGAATCCGAATCCGCAGCCTTGCTACTCAAGGCGCTGGATGCTGGCATCACGTTTCTGGATACGGCGTTCATGTACGGTGCCGGGCACAACGAGACGCTCATCGGTAACGTACTCGCGCAGCACCGAAGCCGCTTTGTGCTGGCCACCAAGTGTGGTCTGGCGCCGGAAGGCATCAATGGGCACCCTGATACGATAGCCAGGCAGTGTGATCTCAGCTTGCAGCGTCTTCAGACCGATGTCATCGACCTGTACTATCTGCACAGAGTGGATCCTGCTGTGCCTGTTGAGGAGAGTGTCGGGGCCATGAAGGCGCTGGTAGACGCCGGCAAGGTTCGGGAAATCGGGCTGTCTGAGGTCTGTTGTGAAACGCTGGAGCGCGCTCACGCTGAGCATCCCATTGCAGCGGTGCAATCTGAATACTCACTCTGGTCTCGAACCCCGGAACATGGCGTGTTGGCCGCTTGTCGCCGTTTGGGTACTACGTTCGTGCCATTCTCACCGTTGGGCAGGGGTTTTCTGGCAGGCTCTGCAAGCGATGTCACTCAGCTGGCAGACAATGATTTGCGATGCACGATTGCGCGACCGCGTTTTGAGCCGGAGGCGTTCGCCAGTAACAGTCGTTTACTGCAGCGCTTCAATGCCATTGCCGTGGACAATAATTGCACCATGGCGCAACTGGCACTCGCCTGGTTACTGGCCATTGAGGATCAGACGCTGGTTCCCATTCCGGGTACACGGAACCTTCAACACATGCTGGACAATGCAGCATCCGCACAACTATCACTGGATGAATCGACGGTAGCGGCGCTGGATGCTCTGATCAACGAGTCCACTGTAACGGGCACACGCTATACCGCTGATCGTATGCAGGAAGCAGACAGCGAGAGGGATGTGGCTGGCTGAACGTACTCAACAGATTCGCCAGTGTGGTTGCTCGAATTGGCTCGTTGTAGTCAGCTCGATAGCCAACCCGGTAGTTGCATGTTCCGCGTACCACTGCACGCCGCATCAACGCAGGCACTGAGGCTGTCGAAATGAATGGCCCGGTTAACCAGGCCAGGTGCGTAATGCGCGTACTTGGCCGACGTGGTCATCAGAATCGAGCCTTCGGGCGGAATAACGGGTTGCTGCAACATGCACCAGCAGGTGTCATTGACGAGTTGAACGCCGAATGTTTCCAGCGCTTTAACCAGGCCCGCCTTATCGCACAGAGCCTGCACATGCCGGCTTAACGTGACAACCACCGCTACTTGGGGAGATCGCGTTTTTCCCTGGCACAGCGACACTAGAGATTCGCATTCGGTGAACGAGAAATGAGGGTTGCCCAGACAGACCATGTCAACCCGGCTCGTTGTCGCTGAGTTCAGTGTGGCCCAGCTGGTGGCAAGATCTTGTGCAGTCACAGTCAGTACACGCAGATCTGTTGCTGCTTCACCGGTTAATAGTGATGAATCTGGCAAGGCCTCTGGTGTGATGGAGGCGAGGTGGAACAAAGGAACCGATGAGGTGGTAGCAAAGGCTGCGCTGAATGCTTTCAAGTGATCGGTTGACGGTGCTGTATTTTCAAGTCCGCAAACCCACGGCACGTCGTTGGGTGCCAGCAAACCCACGTGGTAGCCCAGCAGCGGCCAGAAGGCATCATCGTGATTATCGGGTGCGTCGACCGAGATGCGTAGTGTGGGTCTTCGGCCAGCGTCTCGATGGGCTCCCGTGTCTGGTGCTCTGCCCGTGAGGGCAATACAAACGTCCAGAAAATCGGGGTACTTCTGCGTTCTTGCTCCCAGTATGCTGTTGGCATAAGCCACCGCGTTAGACTCTGCCCAGACGATCTGATCGCCGTAGGTGGGTGCGGTGTCAAGCAAGTAGGGTGCGCAGGTGTAGGACGGCTGTGCACCCATGTTGCTGTAAGCATCACCCAGCGCACTGGCGTCAATACCGAACGCAGGGTCGATTCCCTGTGACCGCCATCGGCGTTTGTCGACCGAGATCGCGTTGAGGGTGGTGGGTACAGCTACCCTGGCACCCCAATTAACGAAAGTCTCTGCAAACAGCAAACTGGATTTTCCGTGGTACACGCAGCTATCGATGTGCGCTTGCTGAATGGTGATCAACTGTCGGGCGCCTTGTACTCTGGCCATACATAGCAGGATCTGCATGGCGACCTGCAACGCCTTGCCCTGTTTGCCCTCCAGCTTCTCAAGGTCACTTGCGTTCAATCGCAACGTGTCTGAGCCAGCTCGTGGGTGTACTACATCCAGACGTTTACCGTTATACAGAGTTGTTCCGTGACTGGACGCGACCTTAAGCGTGTCGTTGACGATGCAGGCATGGTCATCGTGTTGCAGTTGCCTAAAATCGGCAGCACTCAATAGCAACAGAGGCAAGGGGTGATCAAACATGATCTGTGCAACAACGGCGCCCAACACCAATACCTCTTCCTGCTCGCAGAAAATCAGTGCGGCGGGTGCGAGGCCTGTCATGATAAGTTCAAGTAACAAACCGCTGCCCGAGCAGGATCCACGGCTACCCGGGATCGCCACTATGCGGTTAACGATATTTTCCTTGTGCAACGGGTGATGCTCATCAACGATATCGCCCGTCAGCGGATCTACCCCTCCCCAGAAACTCAAGGGCGTATCGGATACAAGAAGCGGAGCGGACGCAGTCTCGTTCGTTGTCATAATGGGGTTGGTTGTCGCACTAGCCCAGACTAGAAATAGTACCGGATGCCAGCGCTTATTCGCGACCTGGCCGGTTGGTCGTGTGTCTTCAGATACACCAGGTCCAGATTGAATGACCAGTGTTCGGCCAGTGCCACGCCAAGCCAGGCCTCTGTCTGAGATTCGTAATAGGCGCTGCCCACCTGTCGACGAAAATCGAACTCCAGCCCTGTTCGCACACGGCTTACCGGTTCCCAGTGAGCGCCGGCACTGGCGCCGAGACGCAGCTGCTGACGCTTGGCAAAAGCCGGTGCATCCACCAGATCGCTCTCGCCGAAGACAAACACCACAGGCGAGGCAGGTGAGTATTGAAACGCAACTCCGGCCCCGACGTTGAATGTAAATTCGTGTCTTGCACCGAGACGCGGTCGCTCCCATTTCAGGTTCGTGTGCCAGGAGATCGGCTTGAAAAACGCGCCACGCGGCTCGATAGACTCAATACTCACGAGCGTAAAGCGTCTCAGAAAGGCCTTGTCCGAGTCCAGATCTTGCGCGATACCGATGAGCCCCAACTCAATCGCAGCCTTGTCATCAAACGCTGCGCTGGGATCTCTGAAGTCATGATAGGCAGGCCGGAACTGCACCTCAACGCTGTTGGCATCATCCTGGATCTGGTGGTACTGCAAGCTGACACGCGATGTGCCATGGCCGCTATCCGGTGTTGATGCTGGTGCGGTGACGTCAGCTGGCGCTGTTCTTACGCCCAGTTTACTGCGTCGGGACAGTATTGCTCTTTCCCGTGTGCTGCTGCCTAGCGCACTGGGGTCTGTTTTCAGACGCTCATAGCGTTCGTAATCAGACAGCAAATCGAGTATGCCGGCCTGGCGGTCCGTGCTCAGTGAATTCAACTCAGGGTCTATGTGTTCCAGACCCTGTTCCAGCGCTGCCAGTGCCAGTGCGCCATCCTCCTGCGGCAACTGATCTCTACGAGCACGTAAGGCGCGGATGGATGAAGGGACGAACTGTGCATCGGCTACCAGGTTTTTTTCCTCAAGCAGACGAATGGTATCCACCGGTATCGTCCACAGATCGAAATGGTCTGTGAGCGGTTTGTCCGGATAGGCCACTTCCAGTAGAGAGAGCAGATGATACGAGCAGTTTTCACTGAAGAAAAAGTAGTCGAAGTGGCTGATCAACATCTCATAGGCGTGACGCAACACGAGATCCACGGCAGGCTTGTCCAGAGACAGCGGGTATTCCCAGGTGTCGCGGTTTTCAATCTGTCCGTACTCGCGTAATTTCATGTGGTAGGGCAACAGGCGAAACTTCCCCGGAAAACCTCCGCCAAGCCCACGAATCGCATAGGCCGTACTGGAGACTTCCGGAGGCACCTCTGCTGCAAAATTGATACTCATGTTCAACAGCCGGGACTCGGGTTGCTGGTCCTTCTTGTCGATTCTCAACAGCGTGTGGCCAAACGCGGAAGAGGGGCTGTTGGGATGAGCCGTGGGGAAAATCAGGGTCAGAACATCGGCGTCCAGGTATTCCACGTAGCGCTCAAACTCCGGACACGGCTGTACCGGTATCAAGGTCGCAAGTGCGGGGACCTGTTCTGTCAGCCAGAATCGCCTGGCGACAAACCGGCAGTACGCGCTCAGACGCAGTGGCGCTTTGGCCTGGGTTGCGTAGAACGCGGCAAGTGTGGCGTGCAATTCTGCTGTCGGTGATTGCTTGCCGGTTGTCGACATGAAAAAGTGCGGCGAATCAACCTGGCTGAGCCAACGGCCACCATATGCCGGCTTGTAGTGCAGGAAGGCTCGCCATTGTGAAGTATCGGAGAGCTGCAGTTCATCGGCCTTATGAATCAGCTGACTCAAGGGCGAGTTCGGCTCGTCGCTTAGCGCCAGTGCGACGGCTTCGTCGTAGTCACCGTGTTCGCTGGCTTCCCGCCAATCTGTGTGGGGCGAATCCGAGGTATCAGAACCGCTGGCTATCCACGGCGTTGCCCCTATACACAACGCAAGCAGAGAACTGGCAATCCGAGGCCTTTTGAGCACAGCCATGCGTATGAGTTCGAAACAAACCAGATGATGAGCATCGTGTTTTACCACGGATGCTGGAAGTGAGTATGCCGTAAGTCAGCCATGAGGCTACCCGCAAGCGCGCTGTTTGCACAATCGCGTTGCGGGTAGTTTTTTCGCTTGCGGTCAGTGCCGCAAACGGGATAGGACGCTTAAGCTATCGACCCACTAGTTGATAGCGTATTTTGACAGGCTGCTGTCGGAGAGCATTGCGGTTTCGATAGAGGCAATCACACGACGTGCGTCACCATCAGTCAGAAACAGGTCATCATAGTTCTGCTGAGCAACGGCCTGGAAAGCGGCTCTGTCTTCGGTAGCAATACCCATGAGATCGGCTAGCACGTTCAGGTATTCGCCGCCACCCTGTGCTGCTTCGGTTGAGAGCTGATCCAGGTTACTGGCCACGAAAATTTCAGTAGCCTGTTCGTTCTGCACAGTTTGTGTCGGATCACATCCCATCAGGCCACCACCGGTGGTCATGAACGTGGTGTTGGGAATAACCAGACCGTTGAGAATGGCAGCGGCGATATGGGCTCCTTTGCCTGTTTTGCCTTCCATGATGGTGGCACCGAGGCCACAGCCACTACCCGATTCCTGTGCCTGAACAACCGGCATGGCAGTAATCAAAAGCGTAGCACTTAATGCGATGAGCTTTTTCACGTTGAGAATCTCCTTATGAGCCGCTGGTGAGGCTGTACTTGGACAGCGTGGGGTCTGCAGAGAGCGTGGAATCCAGCTTCTGCAACCACTCGTCATGGTCGCCATGCGCACCACCAAACAGTTGGTCGTAGTTCACTTGTGCAAGCGTATAGAAGCGTTGTGCATCATCGCCTTGCATGTGCATAAGAGCGGCCAGAGACTGAAGGTGATCACCACCGCCTTGAGCAGCGTCGCGCGCAATGTTGTCGTAGTTACTGGCAACAAACACGTTACGCTGGAATTCAGCAGTGATTACTGTCTCGCCGTTGCAGCCCAGGCTGTCGAACGAAAGACCAAATAGCTGATTGGACGAAGAGCCGTTAGTGGTTGCCGCAAGCACGTGAGCAGCGAGTCCGGATTGTCCAGCGAAAAACTGCTGTCCCAGCCCGCATCCCGGTCCATTGTCTGCCACTGCCGCGCCAGTGGATGCCATCATCAATGGCACCAGCAGCAAGGGTAATTTTTTCATCATTAGCGTACACATCCCATGTTGTTGATTAAACACGAACTCTTATCATTGACCACTGACTGGGGAGTGTCAACTTATACTGTTGAATGCTCCACGGAATACTCCCTATAGCTGCATTTGCTGTCAAACTAGTGGCGAACAATGGCGGGATACAGTAGCGCGATGCGCAAGATTCATCAGATCGACTGTACGTTGTACAAAGTGCCACTGAGCGAAGTGTTGAGCGACGCCAGACACGGTGATCACACGCACTTCGAACTGATCACGGTCAACGTAACGTTGAGCGATGGCAGTACTGGATGTGGTTACACCTATACGGGTGGGCGAGGGGGGGCAGCCATCGTGGCGCTGTTGCAGTACGATCTGGCGCCCTTTCTACTGGGTAAGGATGCTGAGCCGGTGGAGTTACTTAACGAGGCCATGCAATGGCATGTGCATTATGTCGCCCGCGGTGGTATCGCCTCGTTTGCGATTTCGGCGCTGGACATCGCGCTGTGGGACTTGCGCGGCAAGCAACAGAATCTGCCACTGTGGAGGATGGCCGGCTGTCATGCTCAACAGTGCCAGGCGTACTGCGGCGGCATTGATCTGAATTTTTCGCAGGAGAAATTACTGGCCAACGTCCAGGGGTATCTGGATCGTGATATTGGAGGCGTCAAGATCAAGGTGGGCCAGACTGACCTGAATGATGACATCCAGCGGGTGGCGGCTGTGCGTGAGCTGATCGGGCCGGAGGTCAGTTTCATGGTGGATGCGAACTACAGTATGGATGTGCCGCAGGCCATTGCCGCGGCGCAGGCTTTTGCACCGTATGATCTTCTGTGGTTTGAAGAACCCACCGTGCCGGACGACTATGCTGGCTATGCCCGCATTGCCGAGGCCACCGGGATGCCTCTGGCCATGGGTGAGAATCTGCACACCTGGCATGAGTTTGATCACGCTCTGCGCGATGCGCGCCTGTCTTTCATTCAGCCGGATGCTTCTAATTGTGGCGGCATCACCGGCTGGCTGCAGGTGGCGGCTCTGGCCGAGCGGCACGGTATTCCTGTTTGTAGTCATGGCATGCAGGAGCTGCACGTGTCGCTGGTGTCATCGCAAGCTCACGGCGGACAAATAGAGGTACATTCGTTTCCGATCGATGAGTACACCGAGCGTCCGCTGGTTATCGAAAACCAGCTTGCTGTGGCGCCGGATAATCCGGGTACGGGAGTCAGTTTTGACTGGGCGAAGTTGCAACCGTTTCTCTTCACACACCATACCCTGGCCATCTGAATGGAGCCGGCAGTTGTGCCAGTGGTAGTGGTATCGTTGCCATCGGGGTAATGCGAGTAAAACGCCATGAGTGCACTCACTCAGACACAGATTAACGCCTTCGAGCGAGACGGCTACCTGGTCGTCGACAACGTTCTGTCTCAGGACGCTGTCCTGGAGCCTGTACGACAGGAATATGCTGCGCTACTTGATCGATGGTGTCTGCGCTGGGTCGCGGAAGGAAAGCTCCAGGCATCAGTGGCAGCTCTGAGTTTCGAGGAACAGCTGATAGCCGTGTATGAATCCGGGCTGGATTACTGTCAAGCGCTGGACATATCCTTGCCGCCAGGTGCCATTGAGCCCGACACCCCGTTTCACGCAGGCCCCGCAATCTTTGCCCTGATCAGATCAGCGCCTTTGCTGGATTGCGTATCATCACTGATCGGACCTGAGCTGACGTCCAACCCCATTCAGCACGTTCGCATCAAACCGCCGCAAAAGCTGGTGGACAAAGCGGAAGTCCGGTCGTTTATCACGTCCACCGAATGGCATCAGGACAGAGCTACCGCGTTAAGCGAGGCCGACAACACGCAAATGATTACAGCGTGGGTAGCGATCACCGACGCAACGGTTGAAAACGGATGCCTGCAAGTGATACCCGGCAGCCATCGCGAAGCGATCAAACACCATTGCCCCTTGCCGCAGTTGGGTATACCAGACAAGCTGCTCGACGGCGCACAGGGCGTTCCCATTCCGGTGAAATCAGGCGGGGTTGTGTTGTTCCACCCGCTGACCATTCATGGGTCATTGAGTAACCACAGTTCGGGAATCCGCTGGAGTTTTGATCTTCGGTATAACGTGACGGGTCAGGCAACCGGGCGGCCGATGTTTCCCTCCTTTGTGGTACGAAGCAAGGTGCAACCGAATTCTGAACTTCATGATGCTGCCGTCTGGGAGCAGATGTGGCTCAACACCAGAAGTCAACTGGCCAACCAGTCACCCGTGCAGATTCACCGCTGGCCGGCAGACGCTGAAATCTGCGCGTAAACTCTCCGTCGCCTCCACCCGTCTACTAACAGCCAGAGTTGCACCATATCCTTTGAGCCAACCAATGACTGCCGAGCGTAAGCCCTGGCTCGGCGCACTTGCCGCCGTGTCTGTTTCCATTATCTGGGCAACGTGGCTGGTTGCCAGTCGAGCTGGTGCGCAATCGACGCTAACCGTGTTCGATCTCGCTGCATTCAGGTATGGCATTTCGGCGATATTTGCGCTGCCGTTCGTGCTCTATTTCAAGCCATGGCGAGCCATG
>CALLPU010000336.1 GCA_938016235.1 uncultured Granulosicoccus sp.
CAGCCAGTACCGTATCGGTGTGCGCAGGTATCACGGCCAGTGTCAGTGGTATAGCGTAACGACTTGTCACCTTCAGTAATCGGTCGAGCGCATTGCTCGGTGCGATTGCATCGTCATCACGCAACCAGAGCCGCACAGCACCTGCATCCCGAGTGCGTGCATCCAATGCTGAATTCAATGCTTGAAGCGTGTCGTCCGTCATCATGTCGATAAGCCTGCATGTTGCTGCATGAGGGATCTGAGTGTACTGCTCGCACTGTCAAACGAGTGTGCCGTACGAACTCGCTGCATCGCCTGATGGGCCATGGCGTAGCGTTCTGTTTCGTTAACCAGTAAGTGCTGAACGGCAGCGGCATAAGCCGTGTCATCGCCCGGCGTTGTGAGAAGGCCACTGTGGCCGTGCTGGACCACCTCGGGCACACCCGCTGTGTGAAACGCCACAACCGGCAGCCCGTAGGCTTGTGCTTCCAGATAAGCCAGACCATAGGCCTCACCGCAGCCCGGCCAGACGTACAGATGGCTCTGGGTATACACGTCGTTTATCGCGCTTTGTGATAACTCGCCATGCCAGGTGATACGACTGTCCGGAAATCGGGAAAACAGTTGTTGTACGTTCTCCCGCTCTGGCCCGTCGCCGATGATGGACAAGCGCCAGGCTTCATTTTGAACCTGTGACAGTGCCGCTGCCAGATGACGATAGCTGTTCAGTTTGTCACCCCGTCGCATCATGGCCACGGTTACCAGCTGAGTGCTTGAAGCAGGCGCCAACACACAGGCAGGTTCACCCACATGGACAAAGGGTTTGAGACTGGCCGTGGTAGCCTGCGGCGCTGCCAGCTCCAGACCTGCCTTGTCTCGCTGAGTAAAACACACGTTCACGGCTGCCTGATTCACCGTGTGCAAGACGCTCTCCTGTAACACTGCCCAGACCCCCTCGTTACGCCTCGCTGAATAAGACGCCTCTGCGGTTATGTACGGGACGTTGAAGCGTGCACACAAAACAGGCCCGATCAGGTCGGGTGACTTGTAATACGGGTGATAGCAAAACCATAGTGAAGGTGGACCGCTTTGTGCCCACTGCTGGCTCAGCCGTTGCACTTCCTGGTCAGCCTGCTGCTGCAATAGCCGCAGGCCTGACGCATCATCGTGCTTTTTAATAAACGCGCGCAAGGTCGATGCAACGTCTACCGTGTGTCCGAGATTGCCCAGGCAGGCGATCAACTGTCGAGCCATCAGACGCTCTCCGGACGGCACCGGATGATCAGGGGGCTTTAGCGGTGCATAGAACGCGATAGTCAAAGGACGTGTTCCGGTATCGACTTACGTAACGGGTTGCTCTAGTGTAGTGCGGCCAGAGCGGATGTGTATGGTTCCCAACCCGCAGGTTGCGGCAAAATCTGTCGTGTCTGGCCGGTTAGCATGACAGGTTCCATTACACTGGCACTGACTCGCGTTCACGAAATTCACCGTATGCCCGTTGACGAGCTGCCTCGCATCGCTCTGATAGCCGATGCCCATTACCACTGTCTGGACAGTGACTACGGCGCGTCGTTCACGCTGGAGGACAAGCCATTGGCCTTGCGCAGCTGGGCAGATACACGGCAGTCATCGCGGGTATTCAATGAAAGCGATGACGCCTTGAATTACACCCTGAGGGACATACACCGAAAGGGAATCCGTCACGTCGCGCTGCTGGGTGACTACACCGATGACGGGCAGCTGGAAGCCACACAGCGCCTGGTGGATCTGCTGACTCACTACCAGGACAAATACGGCATGGCGTTTTTTGCCTTGCCCGGGAACCATGATGTATACGGACCGGCGGGCAAACATCAGTCCACCCGACTGCTTGGCGCTGATGGAGGTAGCAGGCTGGTGACCAGCGATCCGGATGTGGCGGCCACCGAACCCGATAATGCAATACTGTCACCCAGCATGTATTGCCCGGGTTATTCAAAGGGGCTGCAGCTCATGGCTCGATTCGGGTATTTCAGGCAGCCAGATCATATTCACTGGGAATCACCTTTTGGCGTCTGTGACGCTGAGGCCTCGAGACTGTATCAAGCCCGCTCAGCAGATGGTCTTGTGGTGCGGCAGATCATGGATGCCTCCTACCTGGTGGAACCTGTCAACGGACTCTGGCTGCTGATGATTGATGCCAACATCTTCGAGCCTCGGAACGGAAACTGGCGCATGGAGCAAAAAAAAGCGTTTCTTGACAGCAGCGATGCCGGCTGGAATTCTGTGCTACGAAACAAGCCACATCTGCTCACGTGGATCACCGATGTCTGCGATCGTGCAACACGGCAGGGCAAACAGCTTATCGCTTGCTCTCATTACCCGGTGCTCGATGTGTTCAACGATGCAAGCGATACCGAAAAACGTCTGTTCGGACACACAACGATGGTTCGACGCCGACCTTCGTCGACTGTTGCACGTACCGTTGCAGCGACGGGGCTTGAGTGGCATTTTGGCGGTCACCTGCACATTAACGGCCTAACCCGATATACCGATGGTTCGCACACACTGACAGACATAGCCGTGCCCTCACCCGCATCCTTTCCCCCTGGCTACAAGGTGGTTGACTGTTCCAGCCAAGGTACTTGCGTGGAAACGGTGCCGTTGTACGACATGCCATTAAATCTTCAGCTGACACGCTATTATCAGGAAGAATCATTGCGCACCGAGCAGGCTGTGGACCCCACACTGAGTGCAACCTCGTACGGGGAATTCCTGTATCAACGCGAGTCAGCCCGAACCCTGCACAGACATCTGCCCAAAGACTGGCCTGCCTATATTGCCCGGCATATTCCGGTCACAACCACACTGGATCTGGCCGCCTACCTGTTAGCACAGCACAACGACGGGGAAAGCGATGACGGGCAACACCTTCCCGTACCACTGGCCTTTGAACGACTGTCCGACATACACCGGGCTATCTGGACAAAACACCTGGAAACGCGATTGTCCCTCGGCCACCTCACTGTAGAATCGCTGGAAGCCTG
>CALLPU010000337.1 GCA_938016235.1 uncultured Granulosicoccus sp.
TAAACAAGACCAAAGGCTATCGTGTTTAGTGCCGTGTGAATGGCGTCCGAGACATGATTGCCAATATCAACAAGCCGTCCGGATGTTCTGCCGGTTAAATCTTCCTGAAACCAGCCTACTGACTGGCGAATCAGGTGATCGTAGGCACGCCAGCGTACCAACGTTGCGGCATTGCAGTTAAAGGAAATGTCATTCACGGCAAGGCGTAGAAACTGCGCCAGCGGACGAATTAACACAACCACCATCGCAGCGAATAGTAGGTTCGTACCTTCCTTTTCCCACAAGTGCTCAGGGTTGCTTGATGCGAGAATATCAACAATCTCGCCCGCATACTGAATCAGCCAGACTTCTATACTGGCTGCAAAAACCGTGACAAGTACACTACCGATGATGACGTGCTGCATGGGTTTGATGTGCGACATCAAATAGGGCAGCAGGTTGCGCTCAATCGCTTTGTCCGTGAGTTGATAGGGATCAAAACGGTTGAGAAACCAACGTGTGATGCTGTCGTAAAACGCTCTCATTCGTTCAATCGATAAGTGAACTACCTCACCAGAAAAACTCAGTATGACCCACGGAGCGCATGAGCGCTTCCAGGTAGTAATAGTCGCCATACGGGAGCATATTTTCTGCACGCCCCAGTCCAACAAACGCGGCGCCTTCCTTGAGCAACCCTTCAGCATCTGCATTCGCTGTGAGATCGCAGTGCTCAACGAGACCCAGTAGTATCTTGTCACCAAGTGCAGTGTACTTCTGTGCCTCAGCGCCATGGCCGAAACAACGGGCAAGGGTGTAGAGCCCGGCTGCCGTAACTGCGCCTGCGGACGAATCTCGGTAGGGTGTTTCATCAGCAGGCAGGTTGTAGTCCCATAGTGGCACACCGTCTTCTGGGAGGTGATTCGCCACATAATCCGCCATGCCCGCAGCCGCTTCACGATAATGGGAAAGACCGGTATAGAGATAGGCCTGTGCAAAGCCGTGTATGGCCCAGGATTGTCCTCGTGACCAACAGCTCTCGTCGTGCAAGCCCTGATGAGTAAAGCCACCCAACGGCTCGCCGCTGCGTGGATCAAATTCATAGGCGTGGTAGGAACTGAAATCATCGCGCACCAGGTATTGACGACTGGTTTCAAGGTGCATGTTGGCAATATCGGTAAATGAGGACTGCCCGGTTTCGCGAGCGGCCCAGAACAGCAAGGCCATAGCCTGCATACTGTCAATGTTCAGTGTGCCGGTCTTTCGTTTCATGAATTCCGGGCCGTCACGTAACATCGGGTTCCAGCACATCACAAACGGCATCGGCTGACGCCAGCGAGCAGCGAGAAAGTCAGCCGCTCGCAGGCCCATCTCGCGGGATTTCTCGTTACCGGTCAGGGTGAAATCGGCTACCGTCGAGAGTGAAAACAGGAATCCGAGGTCATGATCGTGCCACCGTGGGTTCTCTAGCACGGTTCTGAAGTAGTCCCGGCGCATGCTTGCACTGTTCTTAAGATGTGGATCTCCCGTTAATGAGTACGCCAGCCATAGCTGACCACACCAGAAACTGGCAACCCACTCGTCTGGAATACAAAACGCATAGCGTGTCGTCCCGGGAATGCCCATGCGCGGATTACGCAGGCCAAAGCGCGGCACCAGTGCGCTGATCTTGCCCAGTGCACGCTCTAGCGCCTGTTGAAATACGGCCTCATGCGCGGTTGGCGGCTGAAACAGCTCCAGTGCCTCGTAGGAAACGTTGTTATCACTGTCCTGCTTCAGTTCCATGGTTGAGTCCTGATGAGCAACTACGAGAAGAAAAGTCCACCATTGATGTCGATACAGGCACCATTCACGAAGGCGGCTTCATCAGAGGCAAGATAGACGGCGAGATTGGCGCAATCTTCTGAGCTGCCTTCGCGTTTTAACGGCGTAGCGTTAGCCACGTTCTTGCGCACTTCGTCTTTGGTGAAGATATTGTGGAAGTCGGTATCGATCATGCCGGGGCAGAGTGCGTTAGTGCGGATATCCGGTCCAAATTCCTTGGCCATGGCACGTGTCATGGTCATTACCGCCCCTTTTGACGTGGCGTAAATACCAGCACCTGGGCCTCCGCCGTCGCGACCCGCCAGGGATGCCAGGTTGACAATGGCGCCGCCGTTTGTCATGTGTGCCACTGCCTCGCGAACAACCAGAAAGTTGGAGGTCAGGTTCAAATCCATGACCTTGTGGAAGTGCTCTAACGACATTTCGCGCATGGGAACACGTTCGAGCAGGCCGCCGGTGACGTGAATCACGATATCGATTCGGCCAAAGGTACTGGCTGTTTTCTCAACGAATGCTTTCACCTCGTTTTCATCGGTCATATCACCTTGCATGGCAAACGCACGCGTGGCACCAATCTCGGCAACGGCACTGTCAGCACCGCTGGCAGACGAATGGTAATTGATGGCGACATTGGCCCCAGCCTCAGCTAGCCGCATGACGCAGGCCCTACCGATATCGCGACCACCACCCGTTACAATTGCTGTTTTTCCAGACAAGTTCATCAAAAGAGTTTCCTTATGTTTGGTGTCGAGCGCTATTCGCCGACATGAAAAGATTTTGGAACGACAACTTTGAACGTGCGCTCGTCTGCATCAGAAAAATACAGATCGCAGTCATAGCCCTGGTCATCGAGAAAGTGAAAGATGCGTTTCGGCGCATCCTGGCGGTAGGGAACGAGTAGCACGGCAATTCGGTGCCGTGTTGAACGTGGAAACTTCAGATTCAGGCAGGTGCTGACCGGCAAGTCTTCGTAATCAGCAGGCTCGACATCGTCAAATCCGGTGTGTTGCGATAATTGCGCTGGCCCGGCTTCGGACCAGATCACCTGGCCGTAAAAGCCTGCGTTTTTACCGGTGTATCGAAACGTTGAGTCGCCCAGTTGCAGTGGGGCATTAGCGTGAAGCCGCCAATCGATTTCAACGGCCTTGTCTGCATCGATGGTATCGACGATGACGAAATAACTATCGTGTACGAAGTAAACATCACGTTGTACGAGTGATACTGATTTGTTCAACGATTGGTAGGCCATTGTTGCTGTTGCGGACAGGTACACATGGTCGTCATGCTCTACCGCCTGTGTGATCTCACCGGTGGCACCCAGAGACTTTGACTTGTCTCCATCTGCATACTGACCCAGACCATCAATCAGAACTGCATTCTTTGACCGTGTCTGGCGGCGCCATTGTCGATGCATCGAACTGTTGAACGCGACGTAGTGCCCAGACTGGATAGCCAGATCCTCTCCGTAGGCTGACAGACAAAAAGCGTTCTGATCACCGTGTGAATGGCTGATCGAGCCAAACGGCGAAGACTTCATGATAAAGGATACGTGTTTGTCAGGGCTGTCCATGCGAAGCTGAATGGCGGCCCAACCGATTCCCTTGAACCATCTCAGGCGAGGAATATTGGCAGGCGCTTCGCTTTCGACGTGGGGATAGTCGTGGCGATACACCATGTCATCAAAATTCAAGTCCCACCATCCCCAGTTGTAGAACGCTTTCTCTGTGCCGGGATCGTTACGCTTGATTTCGTCAAAGTACCACTGATAGACACCGTTGCCGGTGATGCCAGCAAACTGGCGAACGTTGTAGGCCAGTTTTAGGCAGGGCAGGTCGCCCATGGTGCTGTCATCGCCGAACGTCGCGCGACGAATATCGGGTGGTTTGGTGTAGAAGGGAAAATCCGCTGTTTTCTGCAGAAAGGGTCTTTGGTACAGATCGATGCCCGCGTAGTTTTTCAGCAAGTTAGCGGCATCTATCAGATATGCCAGGCCCGTCATCCAGTAGTGTGGCCCTTCAGCCCAACCGCCATCGCTATCACCCCAGGGTGAATAGACGGTGGATAAAAATTCAATGGAATAATCCAGCCACTCTCTGGCTTCCTCCTCCTCGTGCAGCATGGCGATTGAGGCAGGTACCAATACCGCCGATACAGCGCGTACGGCATGGCTATCGTACGGAAACAGCTGGATCCGGGCGTGTTTGATTATGTGGTCGGCAATTTCGCGTGTACGTACTAACAGGGATGCTCGCACCCTTTCCCGTTCATCAGAAGTGAGTTCGTCGTACAACCAGTCGTATCCCCAGGCCAGGGCAAGCGTGACTCGGAACGCCCATTCATCGGTGTAGGTGCGTGCGGTGGTTCCACCAGGATTCCAGCTTGCAGCTTCGAGCAACCATTTCTTCGCCTTCTGAAGTAGAGCGTCGTCGTTAGTGACTTTCCCTGCAATGGACAGATGACGAATAGCGTAAAGCAGCTCCTGGCAATCGATATACGTCTGACGCCAGATTGGGGCCACGCGTTGATGATCGGGATAGCCTGCGGGTTCCGTCATAACCTCGCACTTCATCCATGGCTTGACGGAATGAGTGAAAAAATTGTTCCAGCCGCAGTGATCCGCTGATTTACTTATGGCGTTGGAGAAGTTGGATAGTGTCTCAGGATTCAGCCAGAGACGTGGATGAGCATGACTCAGGGTGTCATGCCGATTTGCGCGACTGTTCAGGGGTGTTCTGGGTAGACCGTCAGCAATGTCGAATTGTCGTGTCTGGCTCCATGCGCTGATCGCGCACTGTTCTTCCGTCGACCACACGGCATAAGACCAGAAATACGTGCCCGGCGATAATACTGTGTCGGGAGTAAAGAAGTTGACGCGTATGTCGCGGAATAGCTGTGTGTGATTGTCCGGGAAGTGTGCATCAGTTGAAAGGCGCAACACGTAGCATGCTTCGTCCTCAATAACGGGCATCCAGGTGAAGCGAGGTGGGTTCTCGACAATGTCCGTCTGCTGGTCTGGTCGATAGCCGATATTCATTTTTCCCGCGCGAGGCTCATCAAGAGCTTGTACGGAAGTACCTGTATTAGCGTGATGCGGCATCTTCACTGGTTATTTCGTTTATGCAGTTTTTGTGAAAGTATGAGCGCCAGAGTCGGCGCCCATACTTTGCTGGTTGAACTTGTTGTCAATCAGTTCGTGCTGTACTGGCGGTCATAAGCGGACTGCATGACTTCCAGGACTTTGCCCAGACCCTTCTTGTCCAGTTGTGCCATGTAGTCATCCCACTCAGCTTCGATATCGCCATTACCCAATACCCACGCTTGCTGACGTTCCAGCATGTAGTCACGAACCGATCCCCAGAACCGGTCATAGACTTTCTGCTCGTCCTTGTTGAACGCGACCCCCAGGAATTGATCGATCAGGTAGTCCCCCTCGTCGTATAACGCGATGCCTTCCAGTGCGAACTCATTCGACCATTGAATTTCATAATCGTAGTCCTGAAAATAGCCACGACCTTGAAGCTGTGCACCTACCTGGTAGAGAGAGCGGTTGACAGGTCCCTGATCAAGAAACTCTTGTGTAAAGATGGCTTTGCCATCCACCATATCGTAGTGCATGCCTTCTACACCAAAGTTCGCCAGACGACGGCCTTCCTCGGTGAACCAGAAGTCAAAATACTTGATGGTTTCAACCGGGTGCTTGTTCGTGCCACCCATTGCCCAGCCATCGGGTTTGATGGGGATACGGCGATGCTCCTCGATGCGTTTCCCGCTTGTGGATGCCGGTGGTGCCATGGCCTTGAATTCAAAGCCATCGATTTCTGACGACAGGCGATTGTAGCCAGAAGTGGATGCAAACCAGTCGTGTGTAGATCCGCCGAGGTTTTCACTTAGCAAGAAGTCTCGAGCAGAACTGCCGCGTGTGAAGATCTCAGCATCAATCAGGCCTTCTTCATACCAACGAGCGAGGTTCTTGATTCCTTCACGATAGCCTTCGCCAGCATAGGGATGTTCAAGCTTGCCGTCGATCACCATGAAATCATGATAGGTATCTGAACCTGATGAACGTCCGTCCCATAACGTGACCAGACGAATAAGTTCTGGCCATTGGCGCGCAAAGTACGGTACTTCATCGGCCTGACCGTTGCCATTGGGGTCCTGAGTCTTGAATGCGCGTAGTACGGCTTCGTATTCCTCTACAGTCTCTGGCATCTCGAGACCCAGCTTGTTCAACCAGTCTGTGCGTATCCAGTAGGCTCTACCGTATTTGCCGTCAGGCAAGTACGGGATGTAATACATGTTGCCGTCAGCGGCCGAAATTGCAGCAGCAATTTCAGGCCTTTCGTCAAAATACTTCTTCAGATTGGGAGCATGCTCTTCAATTAAATCATTGAGTGGCATGAACGCACCTTCCGGGCCGTATTGATTCACAAAATCCTTGATACGGCTGGAACCTACAATATCCGGAATACTGCCGGACGCCAACATCAGGTTCAAGACTTCAGTCTTACCTGAATTTTCATCGGTACGCATGTTGGA
>CALLPU010000338.1 GCA_938016235.1 uncultured Granulosicoccus sp.
GTGTCTGTATCCAGGTAGGGTTCGCTGACCAGACTGACTTCACGACTGATCAGGCCGATGTTGGCGAGTCGTGTGGCTACCGTGCTCCAGTCATCGTTGGTGGCACGTATCGGGCTACGCTCATCGTGCCCGGTGATGAACGCGATTTTTCGTTCACCTTCTCGAGTCAGTTGTCGCAGACTGTTCGTGATGGCTCTTTCGGATAGATTCTGCAGCCGTCTTTCGCGTCCTGCGGTTCGCAGAATAACCTCACCACCGGGTGCTGCATCGAGTTCACGGGCAGCCGCAGGATTCGTTTCAGGGTTGATGAACGTGAGCTGAACATCCGGCTTGATGCTTTGCAGCCGATCAACCAGCGCTGTGATGGCATCACGTGCCTGCGCATCAGGGCCAATAACCGCAATGACATCAACGGGCGTCTGTAAGGAGCGCAGCACTTTTTCGCTGGCACTACTAATGCTGTGCCGGGCGTTGGCGGTGATATCCAGGCTGTGGTTAAACCGTTGTGTCAGCCACAGCAGGGCCAGTGCAATGAGTATCAGCAGTACCGATAAAACGATGTGTGCACGTGACGATCTCATCGTCAGTGTCCCGACTGCCGGAGCGAGTCCAGCCGTATCACGCTCAAGCCCAGAAACAACAGGGTGATGATGACAAAGAACGCAATGTCACCGGTGTGAATATAGCCTTGAAAGAATCCGCGCAGATGATTGGCGATGGAAAGATCGGCCAGAAACTGCAGAGGGGCTGCTGAGAAGCTGGCACTACCAAGCACCCAGGAAAACAACAAGAGTGCCAGGCTTGCAACAATGGCAATCAGGCTCTGGCGAGTCAACGAGGAGAAGAAAACACCACAGGCGGTGCACGCACTGGTGCATAGCAACAACCCCAGTGTTGCCGAGCCAATCAGTGGGAAGTCGACTCTGACAAACAGCTGCATGCAGATCAGCAGGCTCACTGCCAGTAACACCAGCAAGCTCATGATGAGCAGCACACCCGCGAATTTCCCGATAACCAGAGCGGTGGCACTTACCGGAGAGGATTGCCACAACGCATAGGTGTTGTGCCGAAATTCATCGCTGAAGGTGCGCATCGCAAAGAGCGGTGCAACCAGCGTGAAGGCCAGCGCCAGTGGTTCCAGATACCGCACACTCAAAAAGCCTGTGAGACCGACCGGGTGATCCTGAGCTGCCAGCTGTGCCTGTACGTCGATGAACGCTTCCAGCTGTTTCAAAAACAGAAAACCAAACAGCGCTGCCAGCAACGCTGCCATGATCCAGGTCTGGCCACTGCGCAACAGGCGCGTGCTTTCGTGGCGGGCTATGGTGGCAATCATGTGGTAGCCCCGTGAAAGACCAGCTCCAGATCGGTACCCTCTGCAGGGCGATCTGCGACGAGTCGGCCAGCATGGATGATGGCAACCCGATTGCAGGTAGCTCGCGCCTCACTGAGCAGGTGCGTGGACAGGATAACGGCACTGGAAGAACCCGTGTCGATGATCAACTTGCGCATACTGTCCAGTTGCTGTGGATCAAGACCGTTGCTGGGTTCATCGAGAAGCAGCACCGCTGGTTCATGGATGAGAGCCTGTGCCAGCCCGACACGTTGACGAAAACCTTTGGACAGGGTGCCGATCAGTTTTTTGTCCACCGATTGCAGCAGGCACTGTTCAGTTACCGTCTCACGTCGCTGCACGAGGGCATTGCCGCGCAATCCGCGAATGCGCCCGGCAAGGGTCAGGTATTCATGGACTCTCATGTCGTTGTAGAGCGGGGGCTCATCGGGCAGATAGCCCACTTGCTGACGAGCCTGAAGCGGACTATCCGCCATGGAAAATCCGTTGATGGTAACCGAGCCCTGATCCGGAACGAGCACGCCGCACAGCAGGCGCAATGTTGTGCTCTTGCCCGCACCGTTCAGGCCGAGCAAGCCAACCACATCGCCGCGATCCAGTGTCAGCGATATATCGGTAACTGCCGCATCGCTGCTCAGTCGCCGGCTCAGCGCGCTGGCGGTGAGCAGCGGCGTAGAGGATCCATTAGTGATCGGGTCGGGAACAGCCATCGGTTGGGCGGAGTCTGTGGTGGGGCGTTCAGTCAACAGGCGGAGTATAGAGCAGCAATGTCGCCGGTACTGACACTGCAGCACTTGTGCCGTTCTGTGGATGCACGTGATGGCATCCGGGCTGCAACGCGAGGCGCGAGCGCTCCCACCCCGAATTATTCTTAAATTGTGTATGGTACCGGCCTGAACATTAACGTTTTGAGAGGTGGGAAGCTTGTTTCTTCTGGGTCTTTGGGATGTCTCCGTCTGGATGCTGGTTATCTGGACAGCCGTCAGTTGTCATATCACGCTGTTGTCCGTCACTGTTTATCTGCACCGCTCTCAGGCGCATCGATCGGTAGACCTGCACCCGGTGTTGCAACATTTCTTCCGCTTCTGGCTGTGGTTGACCACGGGCATGATCACCAGGGAGTGGGTATCTGTGCATCGCAAGCACCATGCGCGGTGCGAAGGGCCGGAGGATCCGCACAGCCCGCAAATCTATGGCATTAAAAAGGTCTTGCTTGAAGGCGCCGAATTGTATCGTGAGGCGGCAGCTGATCCCGCCGTGCTGGACAAATTTGGCCACGGAACACCCAATGACTGGCTGGAGCGCAATCTTTACAGTCGTTTCAACGTTCTGGGTGTCGCGCTACTGGCCGTGGCTGAGTTCGCGCTGTTCGGTCTGGCAGGTATCGCCGTATTCGCCATCCAGATGCTGTGTGTGCCGGTACTGGCAGCAGGCATCATCAATGGCCTGGCGCACTTCTGGGGCTATCGCAACTTTGAAACTGACGATGCAGCAACCAATCTGACGCCATTTGCCGCCATCATTTGTGGCGAGGAGCTGCACAATAATCACCATGCCTATCCATCATCGGCACGGTTTGCGCTGCGTCGCTGGGAGCTGGATCTGGGGTGGGTTTATTTGCGTGTGTTCAGCTTTCTCGGCTTAGCTCGCATACGGCGCGTTGCGCCGCGGCCACGCTTCAACGCAGACAAGACGGTGATGGATGTTGACACCGTCAAGGCGATCATAGCCAGCCGTTTGCATGTCATGGAGAGCTATGCGCGCAAGGTGGTGAAGCCTGTGCATGCCACTGAGCTCAAGGCCGTTCCCGAGCACCGTAAAACCCTGCGAAAGGCAGCCCGCGATCTGATCAAAGTTGATCATTTGCTGGATGAGGCGGGTCGCACGCGAGTTGCCGCAGCGCTGGCAAGCAGTGAATCGTTGCATACCGTGTACGAGCTGCAGAACCAGTTGCAGGCCATCTGGCACAAGGCAGGTGCCAGCCAGGATGCCTTGCTGCAGGCGTTGCAGGATTGGTGCAAGGAAGCGGAGGCGACCGGTATCGATTGCCTGGCTGAGTTTGCTGCGCGATTACGCGGTTATCACCTTAAGCCTTTCAACGGCTAGCAGATGGGTACAGCTGCTCGGCCTCGCCAGAGTGATTGGAATCAGGCCGGGTGTGTTGCGCGCCAGTGATTGGCAATGTCGACACGGCGTGCCACCCAGACCTGGTCAAATCCGTTGATGTAGTCGAGGAATTTTGCCAGTGCCGCAATGCGCCCCGGTCTGCCGACGAGGCGGCAGTGCAGGCCCACTGACAACATGCGCGGGGTGTGCTCACCTTCCGCGTACAGTGTGTCGAAGCTGTCTTTGAGGTAGTTGAAGAACTGATCCCCCGCGTTGAAGCCTTGTGGTGAGGCGAATCGCATGTCGTTGGCATCGAGTGTGTACGGCACGATCAGTTGCGGCGTATTGCCGTGGCGGGAATCCCAGTAGGGCAGGTCGTCAGCGTAGCTGTCTGCGTTGTAAACAAACCCGCCTTCCTCGGCAACCAGTTTGTGCGTGTTGGGGCTGCAGCGACCGAGGTACCAACCGGTAGGGCGTTGACCAGTGGCTCGGGTATGACTATCGATAGCCTGTAGCAGGTGCTGGCGTTCCAGCGCTTCATCCATGTATTGATAATCGATCCATCGGTATCCGTGACTGGCTATTTCCCACTGGGCCTGTTGCATGGCAGCCACCGCGTCCGGGTTGCGTTCCAGGGCCATGGCGACGCCGAACACGGTTACGGGAAATTTGAATCGGGTAAACAGCGCGTGCAGCCGCCAGAAGCCCACTCTTGAGCCGTACTCGTAGATCGATTCCATGTTCATGTGTCGCACATCGGGCAATGCCTGTGCACCGACAATCTCTGACAGGAACGCTTCGGAAGCAGGATCGCCGTGCAGCACACAGTTCTCGGCACCCTCTTCGTAGTTGATGACAAACTGTACGGCGATGCGTGCCCGCTCAGGCCATTGTGCGGCGGGTGGGCGGTTGGCGTAGCCGATCAGATCACGGTCGTAGTCGGTGGCTGCCAGAGCCGCCAGTCTGAAGGCGGCTATACGATTGATCTCGATGATCGCCCGGTCGAATTCGGCTTCAGGATCGTTGGGCAGTC
>CALLPU010000339.1 GCA_938016235.1 uncultured Granulosicoccus sp.
CGGAGGCAATGCCAAACAGCACCAGTTGCCACCACAGATCTCCACTGGCGGCGTGCAGTGACCAATGCCAACGATGAGACAGTTCCAGCCATTGTTCTCTGGGGAGAACACCGGCGTCTGTATAGAACGTGCGCATGTGCAGGGCACGCAGGCCCAGGTCTGCTAACAGCAACAAGGCCAGCAGAATACGAAACAGTGCAATCGATCGAAGATCGAGTGTGAAGACGCGCCTGGCCAGCGCTGACATCAACATGTCAGTATTCCCTCAGATTCACAGCATTACCGGATGTTGTCATCGCTGGTAATACGGGCAAATTCTACCCAGTGCCCATCCGGTTCATGGTCGAACACAATCAGTGCACGGCTGTGGATGTAGTCTGCGTCTTGGATAACACCGAGCTTGTGTTTGTGCGGGCCGCTCTTGATTCCAACGCGGACACCGGCAGCCATGGTAGGGGGGCGTGACCTCAACATCTGCTTCTGTCTTGCTTCACTGGCGGCCAGCATGGAACGCAGTGCGCGCCTGCGATGGTCGCGCTCCTCGTCGTTCAGGTCTTTGATGTCGGTCGACAATTCCACCGGTTCCTCGTTGGCGTTCGCCGGTGTGTCCTGACGCATGGCCCGCCAGAACTGCTGATCGTTGGCTTGCCCTGATTTTCTCTCAGGGTCCGACTTGTTATCAGGTTTGTTCATTAACAGCGTTGTGCAGACAACAGGCTGCCAAATATACGCGTTACCCCGTCGTCACGCTTGCTGGTTGGCTAAAAATTGCCAGGTTTCCACAATCGTGTCGGGGTTAAGAGACACACTCGAGATTCCCTGCTCCATCAGCCACTTGGCCAGATCGGGATGATCAGAGGGGCCCTGGCCGCAGATACCCACATACTTGTCTTGTTTATGCGCAGCCGCAATGGCCATCGCCAGCATTTTCTTGACCGCCGGATCGCGTTCGTCGAACAAGTGCGCAACCAGTCCCGAGTCTCTGTCCAGTCCCAGGGTCAGCTGAGTCAGATCATTGGAGCCGATCGAAAAGCCATCGAAGCGCGACAGAAATTCATCGGCCAGAATGGCGTTGCTCGGAACTTCGCACATCATGACGATCCGCAGGTTGTTCTCACCGCGGGACAGCCCATGCTCGCTCATCAGCTGCAGTACTTGATCCGCCTCATCCAGGGTTCGCACAAATGGCACCATCAGCTCCACGTTGGTGAATCCCATGACGTCTCTGACGTGCTTCAATGCGCGGCATTCCAGCGCGAAGCACTCATCAAACGACGATGACAGATAGCGTGAGGCTCCACGAAATCCGATCATCGGGTTTTCTTCGTCGGGCTCGAACAAGTGTCCGCCAATCATGTTGGCGTATTCATTGGATTTGAAATCAGACAACCGCACGATGACCGGGTGTGGTGAGAATGCTGCTGCCAGAGTGGCAACACCTTCAACGATCTTCTTCACGTAGAAGCTCACCGGGTCACTGTAACCAGCTGTGCGTTCGGCTATCTGTTGCTTGACATCGTCCGGCATGCTGTCGTGATTCAACAGTGCCTTGGGGTGAATGCCGATCGTATTGCTGATGATGAATTCGAGCCTTGCCAGGCCAATTCCGTGATGTGGCAGCTGGCTGAAACCAAAGGCGCGTTCCGGGTTGCCCACGTTCATCGTCAGTTTGAACGGTAGCTCGGGTAAATCATCCAACTGTGTTTCAGCCACGTCAAACGCGATGCTGCCATCGTAGATATAACCGGTATCGCCTTCTGCACAGCTGACCGTGACGCTCTGGCCATCTCGCAGCTTATCCGTGGCGTCGTTGCAGCCAACCACGGCCGGCACGCCCAGTTCGCGTGCGATGATGGCCGCGTGACAGGTACGGCCCCCACGATTGGTGACGATAGCGGCGGCGCGTTTCATCACAGGTTCCCAATCGGGATCTGTCATGTCGGTGACCAGAACATCACCAGCCTGTACGCTGCCGATGGCGTCAATACCGTGAACCACTCGCACCACACCCGAGCCGATGCGCTGGCCAATACTGCGTCCGGTAACGAGCACCTGTGACTTGTGTGCATTCAGCTGATAGCGAGTAATGACATTCTTGTTACTGCGTGACTCCACAGTCTCGGGACGTGCCTGGAGTATGTACAGCTCACCGTCCTGCCCATCCTTGCCCCATTCGATATCCATGGGCCGACCATAATGCTGTTCTATGATCACCGCCATCCGAGCCAGTGACTGAACGTCGTCATCGGTCAGTGAAAAACGGTATTGATCGGCATGATCGACATCGACGGTTTCCACCGCTGTTTGCTGACCGTAAATCATCTTGATTTTCTTGGCACCACGGCTGCGTTTGAGTACGGCAGGCCGTTGTTGTGCCAGAGTGGGTTTGTGCACATAGAATTCATCGGGATTGACCGATCCCTGCACCACACATTCGCCCAGCCCCCAGGATGAGGTAATGAAAACCGCATCGCTGAATCCGGACTCTGTGTCGATGGAGAACATCACACCACTGGCGCCGATATCGCTGCGTACCATGCGCTGAATGCCAGCCGACAATGCCACATCTGCATGAGCAAAGCCCTGGTGAACCCGATAGGAGATTGCCCGGTCGTTGTACAAAGAGGCAAACACTTCCCGAATACGCAGCAACACATCCTCAAGGCTTGTGACGTTCAGGAAGGTTTCCTGCTGACCGGCAAACGAGGCTTCGGGTAAATCTTCTGCGGTGGCGGATGAGCGTACGGCGACCGATACGTTGCCCGTTGTGCCGTCGCTGATACTGTTCCAGCCAGAGGACACGGCCTCTATCAGTCCCTCGGGCAATGGCGTGTCCATGATCCATTGACGAATCTGAGACCCGGTGTGCGCCAGTGCCGCCATGTCTTCCGTGTCCAGAGCGTCCAGGGTTGCATTGATTCTGGCATCCAGACCGCTGACCTGCAGGTGTTCTCTGAACGCATCAGCCGTTGTGGCGAAACCATCGGGCACACGAATACCGGCATTGGCCAGGTTGGCAATCATTTCACCCAGAGAGGCGTTTTTGCCGCCCACCACGGGTACATCGTCCATGCCCAGCTCTTTGAACCACTGGATGTACTGCGTCATGTGCTCTCCGTCTGCTTTGTTAGCGCCCACCACGGCTGCGTCAATGCCACGGGTGGACAATCGCATAGCGGCCTGAAGCGTGCTTGCTTGAATCGTTGCCGAACCGAACACGGCGCGGTCATACTACTGCATTCTCACGGATCCCCTTTCAATGACTTCATCATGCGTCAAACAAACGGCGTTTATCGTCTCAGATCGCACCGGGCTGACCGCTGAAGCCATGGCCCACAGCCTGCTGAGTCAGTTCCCCGGTATCGATTTTCAGATCGAAACGTTTACCTTTGTAGATACGGCTGCCAAGGCGGCTGAGCTGGTTCATCGGTGTAGGCAAATCCGGGACGAATCAGGAACGCCACCGCTGGTCTTTCTCACCATGGTCAATGACGATATCCGTGCGCTGTTCACCGATGCCGATATTGGTGTCTTTGATTTGTTTCAGACGTTCATCGGCCCGATGGAAGCCTTGCTGGGCGTAGAGTCCTCACACAGTATTGGCAAGTCACACGGTGTGCAGGATGAAAAGGCGTACACGTCACGCATTGCCGCAGTTCACTTTGCCTTGCAAACCGATGACGGGCTGGATGTAGAGCACTATCGCAAGGCTGATCTGATTATTGTCGGGGTTTCCCGCTGCGGCAAAACACCCGCTTCGTTGTATCTGTCGCTGCACTACGGCTTGTATGTGTCGAACTACCCGTTAACCGATCATGAGCTCGATGAAAAGCAGCTGCCACCGGTACTGGATGCGCACAAGGAAAAACTGTTTGGCCTGACGATTGATCCCTATCGCTTGCTGCAGATTCGTCAGCAACGGTATCAGGGGTCGAGCTATAGCAATGCCGATACCTGCCAGCGCGAAATTGCACAAGCCGAAGGCTTGTTTCGCAAGCACCGAGTGCCGTTCCTCAATACCACGCGCATGTCGGTTGAGGAAATCGGCGCCATGATCGTCAACAAGACCAAAGCCGGTAAAAGGCTCTAGTGTACAGAGACCTTCAAAGCGTTCAAACGCTTTGAAGATCACAGTACACTAGTTCAAGCCGGTTTCTGGTCAGGTGTGAGGCTACCTGCGGGCAGACAAATCTCGCAACCGGTCATGGCCGATTGCGTGATGGTCAGCGACCTACTTGGGTTGATCGACGTAGCGCAGGTACGGCTTCACCTTCCTGAATCCCTGAGGGTACTTTTTGCTGGCTTCTGCATCCGTTACCGCTGGCACGATGATCACCTCGTTGCCGTCGGTCCAGTTCGCGGGCGTGGCAACCTGATGCTGTGCCGTGAGTTGCATGGAATCAATGACCCGCAGAATTTCATCGAAGTTCCGTCCGGTAGTCATCGGATAGGTCATGATCAGCTTGATGCGCTTGTCGGGGCCGATGATATAGACAGAGCGAACCGTAGCATTGGTGGCAGCCGTCCGGCCTTCCGATGTGCCACTGATATCGGTTGGAAACATGTCATAGGCTTTGGCAACTGCCAGATCGGTGTCGCCGATCATGGGGAAATTAACCTTGGCACCCTGAGTTTCGTGAATGTCTTCGGCCCACTGAGCATGATTGTCGACAGGGTCGATACTCAGACCCACTACCTTGCATTGGCGTTTTTCAAACTCGGGCATCAGATGGGCGACAGTGCCCAGTTCGGTGGTGCACACCGGCGTGAAGTCTTTCGGGTGTGAGAACAGCACCGCCCAGCCATCGCCGATCCACTCGTGAAACTGCATGTCACCTTGTGTGGTAGTGGCTTTGAAATCCGGGGCGATATCGTTAATGCGTAAAGACATTGTCTGGCTATTCCAGTGAACGTTAGGGGGTTACGCAATTGTACCTTGATGGTCGTCAGGTTACTCGGATTCAAGATTTTGAGCACTGTGCCGCTTTGAGACATACACCACGGTTTTTGAGGTCTTGCGTTGTTGCTTTTGCGCTGGAAAATGACGTGCCACAACACTCCACGATGCAGCCGCCTGCTGGCCCGATGCGGCCTTGTGCTCGTGTGTGTGCTGTCGAGCGGGCTTGCCGCCGCTCAGAGCGCGAATCCAGAGGGAGTTGCGCAAGCAGCCGGTGGTTTGCCGACAACACGCGTGGTAGAGGGTGACATTCTGCAGTGGTACACCCCGGGGCGTCGTTCCCTCGCGATGCGCAGCTCTCTGGCAACTTGGCACGACGGCATTGTTCCGTATCGAATCAGCCCTGCCTTGTCCGCTACCAGCGTGCAGGCCATTCACGCAGCCATCGATCACTGGAATCAGGTTAGTGCCATTTCACTGATACCGGTAGCCGACATACTGAACGCCGACCCGTCTTTGTCAGCCGTGCACCTGGATTCGGTGTTGTTCAACGTGGGTGAGGGGTGTGCATCGTGGGTCGGTAGACGCGGCGGCGAACAGGAAGTCTGGGTGGCTCCATCGTGCACCGTCGGGAGCCTGATGCACGAGATTGGTCATGTACTCGGACTCGAACACGAACACACCCGCCCGGATCGGGATCAGTACATCACCATCCACTGGGACAACATTCTTGCTGAGAAGCGGCATAATTTTGATGTGGCGCCCGCCACTTCCGTGATCCATGGCGCATACGACTACGGATCGATCATGCACTACGGCCCCTACAACTTTGCGATGGGTGGTCGCAAGACGATATCGCCAATTTACGGGCCCGCATCCGCCATCGGCCAGCGATCTGGGCCCAGTACCGGCGATCTGGCAGCAATCGCCGCGATGTACGCAACCGATTTATCGGTCAACACGCAGTACTACGAACTGGAGGAGGGAGCGGAAGTTTCCGTGACCGTCAGTAATGACCAGGGGCAAGGTGCGCACGATATCAGTGTGGATGTTGCCGCGGATTTCTCCCAACTCCTGGCGCATAGTGATAACGGCTGGAATTGTCGTGCTCAAAGCGCCGGTCATATCACCTGTTATCTGAACCGGTTGGCTGCAACCAGCCGTTCGGTATTGATCCTGAGGTTTCGTGACGCGCTGGACACCCAGCAGGTTAGCGCAACCGTGCGATCAAAAACGCCAGATACTCGGCTGCAAAACAACAGCGATCAGTCCGCCGCTCTACCCATGCTGGCGGCCGCACAAATCCAGGATGATGCGCAGCTGCCCACCTTCGGCGGCGCGGCGTCTGCTCTATGGCTGTTACTGGGGTTACTGAGGCTGCAACGGCAGCCCCGTGGTCGGGTCTATCGGTAAACCTGTGACGGGGTCGAACGCGACATCGGCCGGTAACCCGGCGTCATTGGATGCCGCCGCCGCGGCATCGCGAACCACTTGAGCTCTGTTGGGATCGCGCAGCGCTGCACCGTCAGATCCTTGCGGATTCTGCGCATCACCACCCACGGCAACGCCTTCAGCCGGTGAACCGCTGGGCAGAAACTGATCGGTGCCATTGTCGGCAGCTGCAGAACCGCTGGCATCGCCCATCATCAAAACCACTTCGGTGATGTCACCGTCTCCGGCATTGCCGGCACGCACCAGCATGTTGTTGGGGCTGAGCTTGCCAATGGCTTTTTCCAGCGGTTCTTCCACGATATCCACGTTCACCAGAGCCTCAGTATTGCCGGTGACGACCACGACGATGCCCAGTTGCTCGCTCAGCGCATCAGCCAGTGCACTGGCCGAGGTGTTGCTGGCCCGCACACTGAGTAGCCCGTCGCCAGACTGAATGTCGATATTCTGGGCAAGCAGGCTGGACGAGAGCAGGAGAACACCGGCACCGACGCATAAGGAGGCTGACAACGAGGAATTGCACATATTCGGTGACCCCAGAGTGGATACCTTAGTGTAAGCCTGCTGCGCCAATCAAACGTGGCAAATTGGCAAGAAGATACCTGAACAATTTACAAGACGCTTCGCGCGCGCGCGGTATTGAGGCAATCTGCCTGGACCATGGGCTCATCAGGCGAATTGAAAAGGCGCACACGGGCTCGATCACTGAGAACACGTCTTAATTTATGGATCGGCCCACAGACCAGCCCGAATCAATCGTCAGCGATCAATCTGACACACAACAGAACAGCCGACAATCCCCTGAAACCGCGTCAGAGCGCCGCCCGGTTCGACTCTTTCACGCTGTGGCTTTGGGAGCCTCAGCCGGAGGACTGGAAGCGCTGGAGGCTTTTTTTGAACAGATGCCCGTGGATAGCGGTATGGCGTTTTTCGTTATCCAGCATCTGTCGCCGGATTTCAAAAGTCATATGGACGACTTGCTTGCACGCAAGACGTCTATTCCCATCCGGTACGCTGTGGATGGCATGGCGGTCAAGCCGGATTGCATTTACCTGATTCCGCCGCGCAAGTTGATGACGATATCGTCTGCGCGACTGCGGTTGAGCGATCGACAGCCCGATGTGGCTCAATCACCGCCTATCGATCTGTTTTTCAAGTCACTGGCTGAGGACTGGGGGCGTCATGCAATTGGTGTGATTCTGTCGGGGACAGGCGGTGATGGCTCTGCGGGTATCGTGGCAATCAATCAGGCAGGTGGTTTCATTCTCTGTCAGGACGAAGCCACGGCCAGTTTTGAAGGGATGCCCCTCAGTGCCCAGCGTACCGGCATCGTTGATGTCATCAAGCCACCGGAACAGATGGCTGAGTGTCTGGTGACCTACACTCATGGCTCGCCGTTGGAACAGGAACGGCAACGTGAACAGCATCGGTTAACGGTCACTGATCGAGAGCAGATTTTCCGCTTGCT
>CALLPU010000340.1 GCA_938016235.1 uncultured Granulosicoccus sp.
GTTATAAACCGACTGTTTTTGATAACAATCAAAAGCATCTACATCCCACGTTACACAGGCATACGAATTAGTCGGTTCCGAGGTTAATGCTGCATGCGGAGCCGTTGAACCCGCTGTCTGTCCAGAGTTCTATCCAACCCAGTGTGCTGCGCGGAACCAGAACCATCCTCAATGAATTATTCAATGGACCATTCCCATCGAAAGGAGGTGCATGGTCGTAGATATCAAGATCAGCAATGGACGTGGCATCCAGTGGAAGCAGTTGCGGAGCTTGACCATTCCGGCGGAAGTACAGCAATACAGTTTGCGTGCTGCTGCTCCTGATAGAGGAGGCGTCAATTGATAATCGCCATTCAGGGCATAGTTGACGATCCTGATCACTCAGAGTAACAGCGCTCCAGCCGGTCGATATACCTGCACTATTGGAGGTATCGTTTATGGGAACATCAGATACCAGCGGGTTGGCGCTGTTGAACGATGTCGGCCAGCCAGTTGGGGTGTGCAGTGAGATGCTCCCGAGTGTATCAACCAGATGACTGAGTTCATCAGCATCTCCCTTGAGTTGGTCTATTGACAGTGTCCGTGACGTGCCATCAGGTAGGATTGCATTGAATCGACGTTGTAATCCCGTGTTTTCAGCTACCGTCGTTTCGCCATAAGGGGTTGTATCCATACCGTCTTGTGTGCCGTCATTATCGGAATCTGAGTCGTTGACATTGAGCAATCCATCCTCATCTGCATCCGAAATGACTTCCGACAGTTCGTGTATGTTGTAGCGTCCATCGCGATCGTTGTCAGCGTACTGATACACGATAGCCGGAAACGTCACTGTTGCACCTTCTTGTATGGCGGGTAGTAGATGCGTTGCAGAAGCGAGCAGAAACGGTTGAGAGCTGGCGGTGGTCTGTAGTGAAAACTCGATGGTGATCTCGTTGACATCGGCTTTTACCAAAGACGCGTCTACCTGCAACAATCCCGTGAAATCTTGCTCCCATGGCCCGTTATGAATTTCCACATTATTGATGTTGAAACGCAACTGCAGTTGTCCGCGGTCAGCGAGGTTGGCGATGGATCGTGGCACGAGCGTGGGCAGCTGCTCCCCGTCTTCAGTTGGTCTGTTATCGGCTTGTTCACAGGCCGAGAGTAGCAAGACCGTACCGATGATCAGACAGGTTGGATTGCGCCGCTTGTTGGTGCTCACGGCGGGCCTGCGGAGGCGATGTATATACTGCAACAACATCAGGGTAACGGGTCGTAGTCAATCTTGATGTGAAGCGTGACGACAGGTTCAAAAGGCCCATCGGTGCCATGCAATGAGTAGCAGTAAACGCCCGGGACCAAGCCCTGACGAACCTGGGCGCGTCGCACTGTGTCGCTACGGCCGGAGTTCAGTGCAAGACGGTTAGTCTGGTCATTGGCGTCCAGCTCAAACAGCTCCAGCGTTGTTGCAGCTGACCCTCCACCCATGTGCGTGACGGTCACATCGCCAGGTTCATCAACAATGAAGGAGTCGAACAACGCCTGGCTAGGAAGTTCAATAAACCGTGAGCCTTCATCGAAGGGCAGGCGCGCAGTGGCTGGAAAACGCACTAATGGTGCCTCATATTGTTCGAAGCCCACGCGTAGAATATCCAACAGCCGGCAGTCTTTCTGTCTGCTGTTGGCTGGATTGGCAGCAGGCTCAACTGTAACGCCGATAACGATCGCATTTTGATTCACCGCATTGAGCACAATTTCGGCTGAATGTCTTTCGCCTTCAGACAATGCACTTCGTTGCACGGTAACCGTCAAAAACGTAATTTCTCCACGAGATAAGCGGCCGCTGGCAGGCACCACGCGTAGCCACGATTCTGACGTAGTGGCAGTCCAGTCCGTGTCGGCAACGGTGGATGTCAGTCTGAACGTCACAGAGGATGCTTCAGCGGGTATCTGAACGCCTGCAGTGCTCGCGACAAGCCCACTGGCTTGCCGCTGTAACGAAAAGTCAACAGCCCTTATTTCACCATCCGCAACATCCACGTCAATGTCCTGGGCGCGATAGCCAAAATGATCAACGAATACCCGAAATCTTCCGCCTGTCCCTTCAGATCCGGCTAGCTCATATCGCCCTGAAACGTTGGTGGTGCTTTGACCTGTTGGGGGATCAGTACGCACCGTAGCTTGTGTCACCGGTTCTCCCGTCAGCGCGTCCAGCACCTGACCAGCTATGACAGGCCCATTGGCACTTCCCGATGGGCCGCTACTGTCGGCACAGGCGATGAGGAATGCTGACATTCCGATAGCGATGAACGCTAGTACAGATAGATGAGAGCGCATTGCCTTGCGTGAAGTGTTGTTGCAATCTTGGTAAACACATTATTCATCAAAACGGTTGATCAGTACACCTTGGATGATGCAGATGTGTATTGGCAGTTGATTTGTCCAAGTGCCGGATTTTTCCAGTGCTGGTCTGTGTGCTGTCCGTTAACAGGTTTAGACGGGGTAATTGTCTACTGGATGATTAGTCACTGGTCAATGCAAGGAATTTTGCAGAGGGGTATTGCAGGGTGTTTTTAAATGTTGGATCCCACATTTTATTTCACACGGGAAAAAAATGATGAAACAAGTTGAGAGCGGCGCGAGTACTGTGCAATGGGGTGCGCACCTTGAACCAGGTGCTGATCAGATCTTTCAATCAAACAACACTGTTGAGATACACATGGCGGTATCTCAGCATGTACTCGATGACATCAGGATGTTACGAAAACAGGAGTACCGGAAGGTCTATCCTGCGATGGATCTAGATAACGACGTACTTGATAACCAGGCTATTACGTTGTACACGCGCAACGCTGCCGGAGAGATAGACAGTACGGCAAGACTGTGTTCCGAGGGTGCTCATCCCTTGCCTGAACATGAGTACCTGAGTGAATACCATGAAAAAGGGCAGCGCCTTATTGAATGGGGAAGATTCATTATCGTTAACCACGAACGCAGTCGGTTGAAAGCGTATTACCGCACGGTGTACACGTTGGCGACGAGACTGGGTTTTGATGTGGTCATCATGCTGATGAAGCCAAGAAACATCTCGCTCCACCAATCGTTGATGGGGCTGCGAATCATCGAGCGGGACACCGGAATTACCTACGGGGGCGAGGCAACACTGGCCGTTGTTGCCTGGGAACTTCAATCAACCAAGAAGGAGTTTTTCAAATGGATACAGAAATGAGCGTTGCAGAGCGCACTCCCATTGCCAACTGGGACGCCTATGCCAATTCCTTTAGCAGCGTCATGCCTGAGCAGATGTTGAGACTGAATCGCACGGTAGCCTCTTATATGGATGGAAACGTTGTCGATTTCGGGTGCGGCGGTGGCAAAATAATCCCGTTTATCCTAACCAGAGATTCGGTGAATACCTACACGGGTATTGATTCTTCTGCGCAAATGATAGAGCGCGCCCGCTGGGTGGCTAACCACTACACGCAGAGCCGCGCTCAACTTATTCACAGCCGAATTGAAGATGTCGATTCCATTCACAGTGATTCGGCACTATCCATCAACAGCTACTATGTCTGGGAAGATTCGTTTTTAGTGCTGAGCCACATACGGCGTTGCCTGTCTCCGGGTACTCGCTTTGTTATCGCAACGATCAATCCCGATATCAATATGCCTGCACTACTGGACGATGCTGAGAAAGAACTGATCGCTCACCCGCATTGGGCTGAATTCAAAGAGCATAACCTGAAAATCAGCGTCAGTGAAAACGCTAACTTTGTGTCTCTGGATACGCTGATTGGTGAACTGAGGGAAGTTGGGTTTTGCGTTCAGGAAGCCAACAGTGAGCTGTACGGCGGTGGTTTGAATCTTGTGGTGTGCTCAGTACCAAACCTGTAGTGGGCCGTGCAATCTGTTCGGCTGGCCATGGATACACCGAGTAAGCGTGCACTATCAGACCACAAGGAAACCGATATCTTCAGATACTCACCGCAGTCTATTCAGGGGATATCGGTTTCAAAGAGAAAATTGCTGTTACCAGGGAGCTTACTCAGTGCACAGAATCAGGAATATTTCGTCCGAGTGATCTGGCAGAATTGACGTCGTCGCCCCCGAGGGGCAGAAAACGGCACCTCTGCTTAACAGAAAGAGTCAACAGGCGCCTCTCAACCGAGCGATCAGCAGCACGAGGCGGGTATAATCGGGTATCCCCGAACCTGCATTGACGGAAAAGATGTGCCTTCAGTAAATCCGAAACTTGACCGGCTGATTCTTAACAGGCTCGATGCCGATCTGTCTGGCTACATCGCGCTAGTGTTGTTGCTACTGTCAATGCTGGCGGCAGGCCTGGCGCATAGCCAGGGTGAAGCTGCGCCTAAGGTTTCCGTGATTATCGAGGGCGTGGAAGGTAAGCTGCTGACAAACGTAAGAGGTTTCTTGCCTCTATACCGTTTTCACGAGAAGAACGCTCCGAGTGTGGGGCGCCTGCGTCATTTACATGCTCAATCGGAAGAGGCGATTGTTCAGGCCCTTGCGCCATTCGGTTACTATCGCCCGACAGTGGCTTCCAGCCTCGAGGAGCGTGATGGTGAGTGGCAGGCCACCTATCGTGTGGAACCAGGTGACCCCATACCAGTCACGTCGGTTGATATCAGTGTTGTTGGGGAGGCTGAATCCGATCAGGCGTTTTCTGAGGCTATTGCAGCGTCATCGCTTCGTGTGGGAACACCGCTGCTGCATGAAGATTATGAATCACTCAAGCAACGTTTCCAGGTACTTGCATCGCAACGCGGGTATTTTAATGCCGTTTTAAAAGAGGGCAAGATCCGAATAGATCTAAAGAAGTACGAAGCGGGCGTCATATTGCGCTTTGATAGTGGTGAGCGCTACTTTCTCGGCGAAGTCAGCTTCAAGCAGGACACGCCGTGGTTAAGTGAGAAAATGCTGGGGCGATTCTCCGATATCCAGCCAGGGCAGTCTTATCTGGCAGATGACCTTCAACAGCTTCAGGGTGACCTTAGCAATACCGAATACTATAAGGAAGTAACGCTGGATGTCTCACCAGAGGCTGCCAGCGAGGACAACGTCATTCCGGTTGTGGTGAATCTGGTACCCCGCAATCCAACGCGCTATTCATTTGGTGTGGGCTACGGTACAGACACCGGCGCCAGAATCAAGGCAGGCATTACCAAAAGGCGTGTAAACCGGGCGGGGCATCACTTTACGGCAGAAGCGTTGCTGGCCGAAATCAAGTATGGAATTGCTGGTGAGTATGTGATTCCAGGCGCTGATCCGCGCACCGATTCATGGGGAATACGGGCATCTCTTGAAGATGAAAACTCAGACAACAGCAACTATACGTCGGGTAGCGTCGGTGGCTATTACCGGCACAGAGACGGGCTATGGATGAAAACCTATTCACTGGATTATCTGGTGGAGCGCTTTGAAATACTGGGTAACGACGAAACCAGTAAGCTGTTGATTCCGAGTGTTGAATGGACACGTACCTACCCGGCTGAAATGGATAAGCGGATTAGTCCCGCCTATGGAACACAGCTGCAACTCAGCCTTCGGGGTGCCAGTGATAGCGTTGCTTCCGACACGAGTTTCATTCAACCAATGATCAGTGGGAAGTGGATCTATTCCTTCGGCAATTCGACTCGGCTCATTGCCCGCGGTGCGGCCGGTTCCACATCGGTGTCTGATTTTGAAGAGTTGCCGACGTCGCTGCGCTTTTTTACAGGTGGTGATAAAACCGTGCGTGGATATACCTATAATGTGGTTGCTCCCCGGTTGGATGGTGAAGTGGTGGGTGGCAAGCATTTGCTGGAGAGCAGTCTGGAGTATGAAGTGCCGATTGCTGAAAAGTGGAGCGTTGCGGCTTTTGCTGATATCGGTGATGCCTTTGATAGCAAGCCGGATTACAAAACTGGCATCGGCCTGGGTGTTCGATGGCGTTCTCCCATTGGGCCGGTAAGACTGGATTTTGGCCATGCTCTGGATAAGCCTCCGGGAAAATCGGTAAGGCTGCATCTCACCATTGGGTCCGACTTGTGATCAAGCGCATACTGAAAACAATCAGTTTGATTTTACTGCTGCTAGTGATCGTCATTGTGGCGGGGCTCAGCTGGGCGTTAGGTACTGAGAGCGGCTTGAAGCAAACGTTGGCGCTTGCCAAGAAGTTTGCGCCTGGCACGCTTGCGTGGGATGAAGCCAGCGGTAAGCTGGCAGGAAATCTCACCATCAGCGGCCTGCAGTATTCAGAAGAAAACGGTATCGATGCGCGTGTTGATTCGCTGGACTTCGCCTGGACGCCAAGTGCGTTGTTGGGTTTGCAATTGGACGTCAACCAATTGCACGTTGACGGCATTGAAATACGCTTGGCTGAAACGGTTGATGAACAAGAGGCCACTGCATCGTCCGGTGAATTGCCAGACATATCCCTACCGGTTGGAATCAATCTAGACGATATTGTCATCAGCGATATCGCGATTTATCCACCGGGGCAGGAAACGCCCATCGAGATTAACCAGGTGTCGCTGGCGGTTCAGATGGAAGGCTCGGATGTGAGTCTTGCCAAACTTGATGTTCTTGCGCCACAGGGCGAGGTACACCTTGATGGAAGCATAAGCACGCGTGATGACTACCCGATGGATCTGTCGGTCAACTGGCAGGCCGAGATTGATCCTGCGATGCCTTTACAGGGGGAGGGCACGTTTGTCGGTAGCCTTGCGCAACTACAGATACAACACAACGTGGCAGGGTTTGCAGTAGCCGACATACAGGCAAGCGTTAACAACATCACCGCGTCACCCGTCTGGGATGCCAACGTTGCGGCCAGCATCCCAGAGCCTGGTGCGGTATCGCCACTGTTGACCATAGCGCCCAGGATTACGCTTCAATCAAGCGGCACGCTGGATGATTTCAGTGCGCAGGTGAACGCTGAACTGGAGACGACCGACACGGGCCCGGTAACCGTAGCAGCTGATGTCAGTGGTTCAACAGAGGCCTTGACCATCAATGCAGTGAAGGCAAACCTGAGTGAGAATGGTGCGGAATTGTCTGCAACAGGGCAGGTGGATCTTGCCACACTAAACAGTGATATCAAGGGGCAGTGGAAAGCATTGGGCTGGCCAATAACAACAGAGCCGCAGTTTTCCAGTGCGGTTGGCAGCTTTGACTTTACGGGTACGCCAGACGATTACAGCGCAAACGTTACTGCCGAGGCTGGAGGGGAAGCCATTCCACAAGGGCAATGGAATATCTCCCTGAACGGTTCAACAACCGCAGCGGATCAGTTTGAAGTGATAGGCAAAACGCTCGACGGCACGATTACCGCCGCAGGCTCTGCGAATTGGGAAGCCCAACCGGCGTGGGATGTCGAACTCAGTACAGCCGGTATCAACCCGGGTGTTCAATGGGAGGAGCTGCCGGGCAGTATTGATCTGGTCGTCAGTTCAAACGGACAGATCAGTGACAACGGCCCTATGATCAACGCGGTTATCAAGCAGTTATCCGGTAACTTTCGCAATCAGCCGCTGTCCGGCAGTGGCAATGTTCAAGTGAATGGCGACAGCGTGACTATCGAAAACCTGACGATGACTCATGGAGCCACTCAGCTGGATGCCGATGGTCAGGTAGACGATCAGATTGCGATGGACTTTAACCTTAAAAGTCCGGATCTACAAACCTTGTTGCCGGAGCTTGAAGGGGCGATATCGGTGACAGGCTCTGTTTCTGGCACTAAAGAGGCACCGATGCTGAAGGCCAGTGGCAGCGCTGAAAATGTCGCCATTGCAGGTAACAGCGTCGATTCTTTGAACTTTGATATAGACGGGGGTCTGGGTGACACCACCGAGTCAACTCTGACAGTGGATGTTTCGGATATTGCAGCAGGCGGGCAGACCGTTAGCAACTTGACTCTACGTGCCCAAGGGTCGCCACTGGATCATGAACTTGCATTGTCTGCGTCGACGAATCAGGGAGATCTTTCCACCGAGCTCAACGGCGGCTACAAAAATGACAACTGGAATGGATCCCTGGCGTCGCTTCAGCTGGCGAATACACTCGCCGGTGACTGGCGATTGCGTGAGCCTGCCGACCTCTCTGCGAACGCGAGCAAGGCCGACCTATCCAGCCTGTGCCTCGATAACGATGACAAACTGGGCAGTCTCTGTGCGACAGCCAATTGGCTGGCGGAGGGGGAGTCAACAGCAACACTGAACATCAGCGGACTGTCTCCTGACCTGGTGGCCGAGTACCTGCCACCGGAGCTTCTTCTTGAAACCCGTCTCAATGGTGATGCCACAGCCAGGCTCCGACAAAATGGTGAGATGAATGCGCAAGCCAATTTTGCACTGGAGGCTGGAACGCTAACGCTGGATACAGAAGCTAGCCCCGTGGTGATCGGCCTGGAGCAAACCACGATCGATGCATCCTGGCAGGGTAATGATGCCAAGCTTGCGCTGGCAGCCGCGTTTACAGACTTTGGCGATGTCACTGTGCAGGGATCACTGTCAGATCCGGCCGGTGAGGGCAGATTGGCGGGTTCGCTAGACGCTGATTTCGCCGACCTTACGCTGATCAGCGTTTTCGCGCCGCAGGTACAGGAGATCTCTGGTGCGCTGAAAAGTAATCTTTCCGTTGGCGGTACACTCAGTGCGCCCATCATAAAAGGCGAGCTGGCATTGCGCGATTTCAGCGCGGAAATTCCTGAAACTGCCATGGTGATTCAGGATACGCAACTAGCCGTCAACGGCAACCCCGATGGAACTTTGCTCATCACTGGCCAGTCCCGGTCAGGGGATGGTCAATTGAGTATCAACGGCAATTTTGATCCGAGTACTCGAGCACTCCAGCTGGACATAAAAGGTGATTCCTATCAGGTGGCCAATACCGCCATGATGCAGGCTGTCGTGAGCCCAGATCTGAGTATCGCCATGAACGATACCGGTATGGATGTTAGCGGGGGTGTCACCATTCCCAGCGCTTATATCAATGCCAATGGTGGTAACGAGGGGATCAAGACAGTGAGCGCCTCTTCTGATGTTGTTTACGTCTCTGAAGAGGGAGAACAAGTCGAAACGCCACCAAGCCAGATTAGTCTTGATGTACAGGTTATTCTGGGAGAAAGCGTGGAAGTGGAAGCTGGCGATTTTCGTGGCAGGCTTGAAGGTGATTTGCGCATTGAGCAAACACCTGAACTCGCTCCGAGAGGTACGGGTACGATCAACGTAGTGAACGGCGACTACGTGATCTACGGCCAGCAGCTGGATATGGAGCGTGGTCGTATCTTGTTCAGCGGTGGCCCGGTAGACAACCCAAGTCTTGATATGGAAGTAGCGCGGACAGTGCAGGAGTACGATGTTATTGCCGGTGCCAGAATCAAGGGCACGGCTCAGTCACCCAGGCTGGAGCTGTATTCAGAACCTTCCATGCCGGATGCGAGCATCCTGTCCTACATACTGCTGGGTCAGCCTCCGGGAATTACCGGCGGTAGCTACACATTAGGAAAATACCTGACGCCCGATTTGTACGTCAGCTACGGGATCGGCCTGTTCGATGCCATCAACACCTTTAACATGCGCTACAAGCTGACAGATAAACTCGCCCTGGAAGCGGCGAGTGGCAGCGGTAGCAGCACGGACTTGATATTTACGATTGAGAAGTAGTGTTTTGGTATGTTCCACGTGTATGCAACGAGACTACCTTCAATGTGCTTTCAAAGCCGCGAGCGCTCCGGAGTGTGTAGTTAGCCCAGACATTCCATCAACTGGCACCGACAGTTTCAAATCCGCGCCGTTGTCCAGCAAGGTGGATACCACCATAAATCCATGGTTCTACGGCAAGTCGGCCCTTGTTACCAGTAGATAAACACCATCATCGACCAACACTTGCAATTGCATCGGTCCATAATCTTCAAACGGCGCAGCACCTTCATGCATGGCTTTGGCATCGGCATGGGACAGCACGGCTACCTTAGCCTGGTCAGTTTTTAACAAGCTTGCCATTCGCACAAAATTTCTGGCGCGGCTAACCACCGCCTTGGATTCCGGTAAATGCTCTGCCAACACGGCAACCCATTGATCGGCAACTGCATCACCTGTCAGATCGCTACGTGTCGTGACTACCTGCAGATGTCTGACTCTATAGGCATCCCATTGGGCGTAAGGTGTATGGGCGTTGAGAACGGTGCATGGCAAGAGCAAGGTGACAAACAACGACACTCTAGGTAGCCTGCCAACATGGGTTGGCAGGCGATTGAGTAATCGAGATAATAAATGAGCCATTCGCAGCATCTACTACTGTTGCTGATGGGAAACGCTATTCATCAAATATTTCCAATGGGCAGATAGTAGACACAACGTAGTTGGGTACGTCTACTACGTTCCCTATGCGCAAATCGCAGGCGACGCTCATTACAACAAATGCTTGCTCACGCGTGAGATTCTGGGTTGCTTGCAACCAGTCGAGCATTTGCAGCAAGGAATTGCGAGCAGCCAGAGTGATGTCGTTAGATAACTGCGACAAAGGCTTAATTTTCTCGCTATCCAGATAGGTCCATTGGGGGGGTATTTCACCCGCTTCTTTGAAAGGGAAACCGACGGTTGCATGAAATTTGTCCGGTTCAAGTGCTTTGATCTGGGCGCCACCTTCAAAGTGGGGTTGCTTGATGAGTGAACCCATGCCTTTGCGAATGGACGTTTTTACAGTGACGACAGCGCCTGTTTCTATTGCTGTGCCAGCCACCTCTCCATCACCTTGCGCATAGTGCACATCACCAATGAACAATCCACACCCGTCAATGAAACACGGCAGCAACAGAGTGGTACCGACTACCATTTGCTGCACGTCCATATTGCCGCCATTCTCCCTTGGCGGAATGGTGCGCAAACATTTGTCCTTATGACTGCCATTGGGACCGCACACATCTGCAGGCCGTGCTCCGGTGGGTTCTGGCGGTAGTGCAACACCACCCGCTGCGGCCAGCTCTGTCTCACGCTTGAGCCACTTCTCTACCTCCGGCTCACCCGGCAATACACCCACACTGCCCATGAATGCGTTGTTGGGAATTCGAACACCAGGCACTTGTGCCGATACTGCTTCCAGACTGTTCAATGCCCAGTTTGCGACGAACGGCTCGGGAAACAGATCCGGCAAAAATCCGAATCCTGGAATCAGGGTGGTGTAACCATATTCATCCGGGATTATGTCAATCAGTTGCACGGCCAGCACATCACCTCGTACTGCGCCCTCAATATGAATGGGGCCGGTCATGGGGTGGATGAGATTCAGATCAATGGCCAGGACGTCTTTCGGCTCAGAATCAATCGTCAGGTTTGAATCGAGTGCATCGCGAGTATGCACAACAATAAGATCACCTGGATTAGCCGTAGAGACAGGTTGGATGGCAGGGTGGTAGCGATTAAAGCAGTTTGGATCTTGCTCGCAATGTTCG
>CALLPU010000341.1 GCA_938016235.1 uncultured Granulosicoccus sp.
GGTACGGTCTGGCGAACTCGAATCTTGCCTCGGGTTACCGCGGCACCCACCAGGAAAGTGCCGGTTTCGATCCGATCAGGTACGACGTGATAATCGCAGCCTTGCAGCTCATCCACACCCTCGATCGTAATGGTGCTGGTACCAGCACCCTCAATTCGAGCCCCCATCGCAATCAGATAGTTGGCCAGATCGACGACTTCAGGTTCGCGAGCCGCATTCTCCAGCACGGTGGTACCGCGCGCCAATGTGGCGGCCATGAGCAGATTTTCCGTGCCAGTGACTGTGACCACGTCAAACACGATTCGGGCACCTTGCAGGCGTCCAGCCTTGGCCCGTATGTAGCCACCATCTATCGTGATCTCTGCGCCCAGAGCGCGCAAGCCTTCGATATGCAGATTCACGGGTCGCGCTCCAATGGCGCAGCCGCCAGGCAATGAAACCTCGGCCTGGCCGTATCGGGCAACCAGGGGCCCGAGCACCAGAATGGATGCACGCATGGTGCGGACTAATTCATAGGCGGCGGTGTAGTCGTTGATAGAGCTGGGATCGACATCCACTCGCATGTTGTCTCCCATGGTGATCTGACAACCCATGCGAGCCAACAACGACATGGTCGTTGTCACATCGTTCAGATGCGGCACGTTGCTCAAGCTGGAAGTGCTGCTGCCAAGCAGCGTAGCGGCCAGTATCGGCAGCACGGCATTCTTTGCCCCCGATATCCGCACATCACCTGACAGCGGAGGGCTACTTTCAATGAGTAGTTTGTCCATCGATCTCTAAGACTGGATTTCGAGAAGAAGAATCCGGCAAAGCGACTGCGATGGAACCAGGAGCGGCGATCCGAACGGCAATACTTGCACGGTGCTACGCAGTCAGGACTGCGCAGCAGCCTGACACTCCTTGCGAAGGTCAGTGCTGCATGCGGACAATTATATCAGGCCGTCGACCTGGCAGACGCCTGCAAGCTGACGAAGTCCGTCTGGAACATGACTAAAAGTGACAGAATGTTGTTCTCTTCTTGCCACCGCCAGCCATTCGATCATCAGCGCAAGACCGGCGCTGTTTGCCTGGGTGATGCCAGCCAGGTTGATTTCCAGGCTCGAGTTACTCTTGATCAGCGACTCAACCGATGCCAAGGCGGCACCGGCGGTGGTGAAGTCGAGTACTCCGGAAACCGTGCAGACACCTGCATCCAGTGTTACCACAGGGTCTGGCGCGACACTCATGATTTGGCGTTACGCTCTTTCAGGGTTTCGATCAGGCCGGCAATGCCGCCCTTGTCAATTTCATTGGTAAAGGCAGACCGATAACTGGTTACCAGGCTGATACTGTTGACCTCGATGTCATAAATGCTCCAGCCATCCTTGTCCCGCAATTTATAGATGACAGGCACATCGCTGCCGCCAGACTGGCTGAACGTGGAGCGTACGACGGCTCTATCCTCCCGACTTTCTGGCCGAAAGGGTTCGAAGTTAATGGATTCGCCACTGTATTCAGCCAGTGCACCGGTATACGTATTGAGCAGCAACGTCTGGAACTCTGCGACCAGTTCGGTTTTCTGAGACGCATCCGCCCTGCGCCAGAACTTGCCAACCGCAAGCTTGGTCATGGTGTTGAAGTCCAGATTCGGAATGATCAGCTCATCGACCTTCGACTGAAGATAGTCAGGATCGGATTTGATTCTCTCACCATCGTTCTTCAACACATCAAGCATGGCACTGATGGAGTCGACCACCAGCGTTTGTGCCGGATGATCTTCAGCCACCGCGTGTGAGGCGATTCCCAGACTCAACACACCAGACAACATCACTGCCAGCAAACTTTTCATACGTTTCAACATGACCTTATTCCTTTAAAAATGCGGGCCTTGCTCGGATGTGGCCGATCATCGTCCCGGTATATGACAAATCTGTTCTACCTGTAGCGCCGGCGGTGCCATTCTCCTGCACCTGCCTGGCCCCCTGCACCTGCCTGACTAGCTTCCGCCAGACCGGCTGAACAACACCTGACCGATCAGTCGTTCCAGCACGATTGCCGATTGCGTCAACGTAATTTCGTCGGAATCCTGCAGCACATCATCTTCTGCACCGGGATCCAGCCCGATATATTGCTCACCCAGCAACCCGGCGGTATAGATGCTGGCAGTTGTGTCCAGAGGGAAAGAGTCGTAGCTCTTGTCAATGCTCAGAGTAACGCTGGCCTCAAAGGTTTCAGCGTCGTACACGATACTGGTTACCTCACCCACCCGAACACCACTGGCGGCGACCGGGGCACGCGCCTTAAGCCCGCCTATGTTCTCGAATTTGGCCACCAGCGTGTAACCTTCCGTGCTCGACAGACTGGTCAGATTGCTGACCTTCATGGAAAGCACGAACATCGCTCCCAGGAACAGCAGCATGAACAAGCCGACCAGAATCTCTATAGCCCGTGAATTCATTGTCAATCTCTCAATTATTCTTAAAACATGACTGCTGTGAGCAGGAAATCCAACCCCAGTATGGCCAGGGAGGAATAAACCACTGTACGAGTCGTGGCGCTGCTGACGCCCTCGGAAGTCGGTATACAGTCAGCGCCTTCAAATATGGAAATCCAGCAGACGACAAATCCGAACACCAGACCTTTGATCAGGCCATTGCACACGTCGTGGACAAAACTCACCGAATTCTGCATCTGCGACCAGTAGGCCCCGGCATCCACACCCAGCACTTCCACACCGATCAGGTGCCCGCCGAGCACACCAACCGCACTGAACATGGCGGCCAGCATCGGCAACGCGATGAAACCTGCCAGAAAGCGCGGCGCGAATACGCGCTTGAAAGGATCTACTGCCATCATCTCCAGACCGGACAGCTGCTCGGTCGCTTTCATCAAACCGATTTCAGCGGTCATTGCAGAACCGGCTCTACCGGCAAACAGCAAACCCGTGACCACAGGCCCCAACTCCCGCACCAGTGTTAGTGCAACCAACGTACCCACCCGGTTTTCCTGCCCAAAATCGATCAGGGTGTTATAGGCCTGAAGCGCAAGGACCATACCCACGAACAGCCCTGATACCAGCACGATAGACAGTGTCATGACACCCGATGCATGTAACTGCTTGATCAGCAGCGCCGGTCGCTTTACCAGGGAAAACAGGGCGCCCAGGAGTTGAAACAAGAATAACGTGGCTCTGCCGAGCCGCTCCACGATGGCTATCCAGAAATGTCCGAACCGCTGCAGAAAGTCGCTCATCGTGACACTCTCGACTCGCCCAGCAATTCAGTCTCGTAGTCCGGTGCTGCCGCCTGGAAAGGCACCGGCCCATCCGGCTTGCCTTGCAGGAACTGCTGGACCCATTCGCTGGAGGATGCACGTAATGCCTCGGCACTACCGGTTTCGACCACCACACCTTCCGAAATGATGACCAGATAATCAGAAATCGACATGGCCTCTTCAAGATCATGGGAGACCATCAGGCTGGTCAGGCCCAACGCCTTGTTTACCGTGCTGATCAATTCAAGCAGTACACCCATGGAAATCGGATCCTGCCCGGTAAAGGGTTCGTCATACATGATCATCATGGGGTCGAAAACCAGTGCCCTGGCCAGCGCTGCACGTCGGGCCATGCCACCGGACAGCTCCGAGGGGGATAGATCACGAGCCCCACGCAGGCCCACTGCATGCAATCGCATCAGAACCAGGTGGCTGATCAAGGCCTCTGGCATATCAGTGTGTTCGCGCAATGGGTAGGCTACGTTTTCAAAGACACTCAAATCGGTCAGCAAGGCACCCGACTGGAAAAGCATGCCCATGCGTTTTCGCAGCTCGTACAACTGCCCACGTTTCAACTTGCCGACGTTCAGTCCGTCCACGGTGATAGAGCCTTGCGACGGTTTCAGCTGGCCACCGATCATCTTGAGCAGCGTCGTTTTACCGGTACCGCTGGGGCCAAGGATAGTGGTGACTTTGCCGCGAGGTATATCGACATCAAGCCCGCGAAATATCGCTTTGTTACCGCGTGAGAAGTGCAGATCGCGAATCTGTACCAGCGTCGGTCCGTCTTCAGACATGGCAATAGTTGAGGTCATGCGCATTCGATTCGCATCAAGTGTACCAGTTTGACTCGCCAGCTCATGTAAGCGTATGTACACCTCTTAATCACCGGTTGTCTACGCTGGGTCGGCTACACTTCTGTATTCTTTACAGATAGCGGTAAACCTGATCCGTGCTTGCCATGCTGACATCTATCAAACGCCTCATCCTTTTGCTAGGCCTTTCCCTGACCCTGGCCGGGTGTGCCAGCAATCCGCCGACAGGGCCGGCTTACGATCCCTACGAAAACGTCAACCGCTCGATATACCGATTCAACACCGCTCTCGACAACGCCGTTCTCAAGCCTGTTGCCAAAGCCTATCGATTTGTTCTACCGGATTTCGTGGAAGTTGGCATCGGCAATTTTTTCAGCAATCTGGACGACGTTAACGTCATCGCCAACGATTTACTGCAAGGAAAGTTTCGTCAGGCGGGCAGTGATACGGGGCGGTTTCTCTACAACTCGACAGCCGGGCTACTGGGTTTTATCGATTTCAGCACCCGTGCCGGCATGGTTAAACATAATGAATCGTTCGGGCAAACGCTGGGCGTATGGGGCGTGGGTGAAGGTCCGTTCCTGATGTTGCCGCTCCTCGGACCCAACAACGCACGATCCAGCGCCGGCATCGTGGTTGAAAACCTCACCACCGACGTGCCCAATCTCACTATAGATGATGCTGGTACGCGCCTTGGCTTGACCGCCGTTGAGGTAATTGCACTGCGCGCGCGCCTGTTGTCAGCTGGAAACCTGTTGGATTCTGCAGCCCTCGACCCTTATCTGTTGCTTCGAGATTTCTGGATCCAGCAGCATCGCCGAGCCACATGGGACGGCAAGCGAGCCGTCGGAATCGGGGAACGGCCAGACTCGGATTCGCTGGACGAGCTCGATGAGCTTGACGCGCTGGATGAACTTGATGAGCTGGACGAACTGGACGCGTTGGATGAGCTGGACGAACTCGACGAACTGGATCGGCTGGATGAACTGGACGCGTTGGATGAAGCCGTTGAAATGGACGAAATCGATCGTCTTGACGCACTGGACTGACTCGGCCTTGTTCGGTCATTCACCTGCAACCCGATAGTGACATGGTTGATTCCGACTCACTGATCAGTCTGGGCCGCTCCGTGGTGCACATTGAGGGCGCGGCCATTGCGCAACTGGAAACACGCATTGATGAAGCGTTTGTACGTGCCTGTCGTCTGCTGCTGGACTGCGAGGGTCGCATCGTGGTTTGCGGCATCGGAAAATCCGGGCACATCGGGGCCAAGCTCGCAGCCACGCTGGCCAGCACCGGTAGCCCTGCCTTTTTTGTTCACGCTGCCGAGGCCAGTCACGGCGACCTGGGAATGTTCAAACCCAACGACGTGGTGGTCAGCATTTCCTATTCAGGGACGTCTTCGGAATTGCTGACACTGATACCCGGCATCAAACGGCTGGGCATACCGGTCATCAGTCTGTGCGGAGAACCAGACTCACCGCTGGCAAAAGCCTCTGACGTTGTGTTGAGCACTCGCGTGGAACGCGAAGCCTGCCCGCTGGGTTTAGCGCCAACCGCCAGCACCACAACCACACTGGTGCTTGGGGATGCGCTGGCCATAGCGTTACTGGGCGCTCGCGGTTTTACCGAAGAGGACTTTGCACGATCACATCCGGGAGGTCGGCTGGGGCGCAGATTGCTACTGCATGTAGCCGACGTCATGGTGACCGGTGAGCAGTGCCCTGTGTGCGATCATGGGGCCACGTTGTCTGATGCGCTGGTTGAAATATCCAGCAAGGGGCTGGGCATGGTGGCACTGGTGGATGATCGCCAACAATTGACAGGCATATTCACCGACGGTGATCTACGCCGTACGTTTGCCCGGAATCTGGACATCAGAGAGCTTCAGATCGATACCGTCATGACGCAAAACCCGCAAACAATTGAGCGGGATGAACTGGCGGTCAATGCGGTCACCCAGATGCAGTCCCTGAAGATAACGTCGCTGCCCGTGGTCAATGCAGACGGCACTCTGGACGGTGTCGTCACCATGCATGCCCTGCTCGCGGCGGGCGTGGTCTGAATGAGCAGACTGCTTTCCCGCTACTGGCTACTGCTGCCGCTGCTGATTCTGGTGGTAGTGATTATTGATCAGGTCGAGACGCCGGCCAGCATTGAGGTGGAAGAAACCATCGACATGCGCGCCACCCGCGCTGATTACTATCTGGCTGAATTCACCACACGCAGATTCAGCGCTAATGGTGCACTCGAATACACTGTAACTGGCGACACTCTGGCGCATTATCCGGATAACGATCGATCAGAAATCTCGGCTCCGCGAATTGATCTGCATCGACCCGAAGCCACCTGGAACATACGCTCCGAGAGCGGGCGATTCGATACCGACCCAGACCTGTTCACTCTGCAAGGCGACGTGATTCTCGTGCGGCAGCGTGAAGGACGCGAACCGGTCACCATCAAGACCCGCAGTCTGACCGTGGCCACCGATGACAATGTCGTGGCAACCAGCGAGCCCATTGAAATCGTCTCGGCAGAGTGGCAAATGATGGCTACCGGCATGACATCTTCCCTGGACAATGGCAAGCTCACGCTGCTCTCGGCGGTGACTGGCCGATTTGCAGCACCTGTCGAGCGATGAAACTTCACCCGTTGCGGCGTCATGCACACACATTAAGGATGCAGACCATGCCTGTCATACTCAAGATTCTCGGCGTATCGCTACTAAGCACACTGATCGTTGTTTCCCCATCGCTGAACGCCAGAGAAAGTGATCTGACTCAGCCCATCGATGTTCGCGCTGACCGGTCCGAATTTGATGAGAAAGCGGGAACGCAAACCCTGAAGGGCAATGTCGAAATCTCTCAAGGCACCCTGAAAATCAATGCTGAGCAGATTGCCATTGCGTTAAAGGACAACGCGCTGCATACCATCTCCGGCACTGGTACGCCCATTCGTTTTCAGCAGGAGAATGAAGCTGGCGAACTGATGCGCGGTGAGGCCGGGAAAATTCTCTACGATGCCATTGCTGGCACACTGACCCTGGAAGGTTCAGCAACACTGAGTCAACCGAGACAGAATCTGGTCAGCGAGCGTATCGTTTTCGATGCACGAACCCAGAAAGTCAAGGCAGAAGGTGGCGGCGACACCGGCCGTGTCAATATCCAGATCCTGCCACCGGGTTCTGATTCCAAGTGATCAGAACACTCGCTGCCACTGACCTGCACAAGGCCTATAAAAAACGACGCATCCTGGAAGGCGTATCGCTATCGGTGAGTAGTGGCGATGTCGTCGGGTTACTGGGGCCAAACGGTGCGGGCAAGACCACCTGTTTCTATATGGTAGTGGGGCTGGTGAAGCCTGATCAGGGCAAGATCATGCTCGATGACAAGGACATCACGCAACACCCCATGCACATCAGGGCTCGTCAGGGTGTGGGTTATCTCCCTCAGGAAGCCTCTGTCTTTCGTCAGCTCACAGTCAGCCAGAACATTGTCGCCATACTGGAAACACGTAAAGAGCTGAACAGTGCAGCTCGCCACGATCGGCTTGAAGCCCTGTTGGAGGAATTGCAGATCGCGCACATACGCGACAGCCTGGGTATCAGCCTGTCGGGGGGCGAACGCCGCCGGGTTGAAATCGCCCGGGCACTGGCGGCAGATCCTGGATTCATTCTTCTCGATGAGCCGTTCGCCGGCGTCGACCCCATCTCCATCCTCGACATACAACGCATCATCACGCATTTAAAAGAGCGCAATATCGGTGTACTGATCACCGATCACAACGTTCGGGAGACACTCGGGATTTGTGACAGGGCCTACATACTCAGCCACGGAAAACTCATTGCTGAAGGCAAACCTGATGACGTACTGGCGAACGAAGAAGTGAAATCCGTGTATCTGGGCGACAATTTCAAGATTTAATGTTGCGATTCTGAGAAAACAGCCCGTCCTGACACGTTATCCAGATCGTTGAAGATAGACAGCTTGCCTGCCGACTCCTACATTACAGAGTGTAGTCGCCGACCAATGCTAACAAGTTTGTAATACGTAAATATTGGCCCATACTCGTTTACGGCTAGCTACTTGCGTTGTAACAAGCTTTGCTGTTGTACCTTCCTTATCGGACTCGGTTTACTGGACACGCATCAATGAAACAGTCTCTGCAGATCAAGATGGGCCAATCTCTGGCCATGACGCCGCAGCTTCAGCAGGCGATCAAGTTGTTGCAGCTGTCAACGTTGGAACTGCAAACCGAAATTCAGACAGCACTGGAAAGCAATCCGATGCTGGAAATGCAGGACGAGGAAGGTGTGGAGCCTCGAGAGGCAGACCTCGCCAATGAGTCCAAAGAGACGCGTGAAGCGAACAGAGAAGCCGAAAAAGCGGCAGCCGAGCAAAAACAGACATCTACCGAGTTGGAACTTGCCGGGGAAAATTCGTCACCGTCCGACGATGTCATGCCGGAGGATTTGCCGGTCGACAGCGCCTGGGACGATATCTACGACTCGGCTACGCCCTCAAGCTCCGGAAGCGGCTCCGATGGAGAGTCGCGAGACTTCACCGAATTTCACAACGCAGGCATTGCCAGCATTCAGGACCACCTGAATGAGCAGATTCGCTTTGCGCCGCTATCCGAGCGAGATCAGGACATCGCCGAGACGATCATCGACGCCATCGACAACAATGGTTACTTGATCGACGATGTTGATGTATTGATCGACGGGCTGAACCGCGACATCGTTGACCCTGAACAACACTACGTGCTGGACGAATTCGAAACCGTGTTGCATCTGGTGCAACACCTCGATCCGGCCGGTTGTGGAGCACGCGACGCCAGTGAATGCATGAGTATCCAACTGAGCCAGCTGCCTGAATCCGATGTGGTGACGCAGGCCATGGGTATCGTCAAGAACCACCTTGACCTGCTCGCAGCTCACGACTTCGCACGCTTGCGACGTCTGTTCAAGATCAATGACGAGCAGCTGCAGGAAGCTATTTCCCTGATCCGCAGCCTCAACCCCAGACCAGGCCGCCAGCTGGTGAACGATCATGATCAGTACATCGTGCCCGACGTTTTTGTCAAGAAAATCAAAGGGGTATGGCGCGTCGAGTTGAATCCGGACATCGCACCCAAACTGGGTATCAACGCGCTCTATGCCGGCATGGTGAAGCGCGCCGACAAGAGCGATGACAATAATTTCATGCGAAATCACCTGCAGGAGGCTCGCTGGTTCATCAAAAGTCTGCAATCTCGCAACGAGACACTGTTACGCGTTGCAACCGCGATTGTCGAGCGTCAGCGCAGCTTTCTGGAGTACGGTGACGAGGCCATGAAACCCCTCGTTTTGCGAGATATTGCAGAACAGCTGAGCCTGCATGAATCAACCATTTCGCGCGTCACAACTCACAAATACATCCATACTCCGCGCGGCATATTCGAATTCAAGTACTTTTTCTCCAGCCATGTGTCCACTGCCAACGGGGGTGAGTGCTCGGCAACGGCCATCCGCGCCATGATTCGAAAGTT
>CALLPU010000342.1 GCA_938016235.1 uncultured Granulosicoccus sp.
CCAACGATGGCAACTGCTTCACCCGCATGCACGTTGATATCCAGGGCGTGAAGTATCGTCAAATTACCCTCTGGCCCGGTCACATGCTTGGCGATCTGCTGACCACGTAAAACCACAGTCGGCACAGCCATTACGGCACTATCCAGGTTTGCGTTGGTCTGAGTGTTCATACTGGCTCGCTGTAAAGGATTAACGGGACGTTGGCTTCCGACACACTTGCGCTAGCAAAATTCGGTTCTGCCGCACGAAATGGCGGATAATGGGGTTTTATTCGAGATCAACAAGTCATGAGATTCATCGCGATGATTCGAATTCTGTTACTGCTCGCGGTAACGTTCACAGCACATTCACGCGCCGACTCCTACACGGTACTGGTAATGGGCGACAGTATCAGCGCCGCCTACGGTCTGAGCGAACACGACGGCTGGGTACATCTTGCCGAGCAACAACTGATTCAAGAGGGTTTTGATGTCAGCTTCATCAATGCCAGTATCAGCGGCGATACCACGATCGGCGGATTACGCCGGCTGCCTGACGCACTTGAGCGCTTTACCCCGGATCTGCTGGTCATTGAGTTGGGCGGTAACGACGGGCTACGCGGTTACTCACCCAAAGCCATGCAGCAAAATCTGGAACAGATGGCAACGCTTGCACTGAATAGTGGCGCGGATGTTCTCATTCAGGGCATGATGATTCCATCGAACTACGGTCCGGCCTATCTGGAAATGTTCGGTAAGGCGTTCTACGGTGCTGCCAAGAATTCAGGAGTAGCGCTGCTCCCCTTCCTGCTTGAACCCATTGCGGAAAACCGGGAATATTTTCAATCCGATGGCATTCACCCCACCGCAGACGCGCAACCGCTGCTGATGGAGCACACGCTACCCGCCATACGCGAGTTTGTCGAAGGCAACAGTTAACCCGGCTCAGCTGACATCACTAACGGAACGTTTACCCTCATGCCGCAGCGTCGCAAACTTGAATTTACCGGATCAACCGGAGATACACTGGCAGCGTTACTGGAAATACCCGATCAGCCACCCGTGGCGACTGCACTATTCGCGCATTGCTTCACCTGCGGCAAGGATATCGCCGCAGCCTCTCGCATCTCACGGGCTTTGGTCAAACGCGGCTACGCTGTCATGCGTTTCGATTTCACCGGTCTGGGAAACAGTGATGGTGATTTTTCCAACACCAATTTTTCATCCAACGTGGGCGACTTGATTGCCGCGGCCGATCAACTACGATCCGACGGTCTCGCACCGTCACTACTCATCGGCCACAGCCTCGGTGGCACCGCCGTTCTGAGCGCAGCGCATTCAGTACCAGAGTGTGAAGGGGTTGTGACCATAGGATCACCCGGCGATGCACAGCACGTGGCCGCTCAATTTGCCTGTGACATCGACACCATCAATCAACAAGGAGAGGCCGACGTACAACTGGCCGGCAGAACCTTCCGGATAAAAAAACAGTTTCTGGATGATATCGGCCAGACATCAGTTGCACACATCGGCAAACTGAAGGCCTCACTGCTGGTGATGCATTCGCCCATTGATGCAACCGTTAACATCAATGAGGCCGAGCGAATTTACAAAGCTGCGCATCACCCCAAAAGCTTTATCAGCCTGGACGATGCAGATCATCTGTTAAGCAAGGCGGCAGATGCCGAGTATGTAGCGGATGTCATTTCTGCCTGGGCTGGTAAGCGTCTTGAATCGACCAACGGTACTCCACGGCCACGCGTCGTTGCCGGTGAAGTGGCCATTACCGAACGTGATCACAAGTTCATGCTGGACGTGTTCAGTGACACCCACCAATGGATTGCCGATGAACCTGTTCGAGTCGGTGGTAATAATGCAGGCCCGGACCCCTACGAACATCTTCTGGCAGCGGTAGGAACGTGCACAGCCATGACGCTGCGCATGTATGCTGCGAGAAAGCAGTGGCCACTGATTAATGCAACTGTGACACTTCGACACGCGCGGGAGTATCATAACGATTGCGAGGGTTGCGACGAAAAGCCTTCCCAACTGGATGTGATTGATCGTGACATATCCCTGAGCGGCGATCTTGATGAAGACCAGATAAACCGGTTGATGGCCATCGCCGACAAATGCCCTGTGCATCGCACGTTAACCGGAAAACTGGACATACGAACCCACCAGGTGCCTGCCAGCTCTTGACGACGAATAACGCGTCGCCAGTGAAGCAGCAGAGCCCGGCGCAGGAATTCTTCTCCGCCACCAGAGATATTGCCCCGCTGGCGCTCGGGGTAATTATCTATGGCCTGGCCTTTGGCTTGTTGGCTGCACAGGCTGGCATGGACGGCTTGCAGGTTGGCGCTATGGGCACGCTCGTGTTTGGCGGAGCCTCGCAGATACTGGCGGTGGAGCGGCTGGTCGCAGGAGCGGGTGCCTTTGCTGCCGTGATTGCAGCGATTGCCATCAATTTGCGCATGCTTCTCGTCACTGCCTCCATCAGAGATGTTTTCAAAGGCCGTCCTGTCTGGCAATTGTTGCTCGGCGCGCACATGACCACGGATGAAAACTGGGCGTTGATGCTCGCTACCCGAGCCAACGGGCGTGACGTGGGCTACTGGTATCTGGTGGGTGGCGGCGCTTGCCTGTTCGTGACCTGGCTACTCTCCACAACACTCGGCGTTGTCTTCGCGCAGGCTATCCCGGAACCCAAGGCGCTGGGCATGGACTTCGCCTTCACCGCTGCGTTTATCGCCATTGCCCGATCGCTATGGCGCGGAAAGCCCGACAGGTTACCGTGGCTGGTGGCGGTAGGAACGGTTGCAGCCTGTTTACTCACGGGTCTGCTGGATTCTTCATGGTCCCTGTTGCTCGGTGGCTGTTGCGGTGCTGTGGTGGCCGGATTGCAGACAGATGAGTGACACCTGGATCGTGATAACGGTACTGGCGCTCGCGACGTTCAGCATTCGCCTGGGTGGTGTGCTTCTGGGTCAGAAACTACCGGTATCAGGGCCATGGGCCCGCGGCCTCAATGCCCTGCCCGGTTGCCTGATCATTGCGCTCGTCTCTGTTCTGGTGTTCTCCGGCGGGCAGGACGAATGGATAGCCAGTGTGGTCGCACTGGCAGCAGCTTTGCTGACTCGCAATCTACCGTTGACCATGGCAGCGGGGATTCTCTGCGTCTTTTTACTCAGGCAGTGGTGACGACAGCACAACCACCCTCAACCTAACCATACAGCCGCTCTTCCAGTGATTTTCCGCGCGACATCTGGCGGTAGCGCCAACCCTTTTCCTGCAAAAGACTCATTAGCTGGCTACTGGCCAGCATGTCGTCGTCTGTCTGGATCAGGTAGTCACCCTGTGCGGTTCGAGTAATACCGCGCACACTGGGCAAGACAGAGGCGGCGGCAGTAAATTCTTCGTCGGCAACCGATCCCATTCTGAGTGTGATGACATCATGTTGTTCGTCATCTGCTACCGGCCCTACGCTCACCAGCTTCCCCTTGTCCAGATACACCACCAGGGAACACAGGCGTTCCAGCTCATCCAGGTTGTGTGAACTGACCAGAAACGTGGTGTTTGAGGATTGCGCCCGGATCAGATCACGAATCAACTTGGCGTTCGGTGGATCAATGCCGGCGGTCGGCTCATCCAGCAGTATCAATTGCGGGGACCCGAGCAACGCTTGCGCAATCGCAATACGTTTGCGCATGCCATGGCTCAGGTCGGCAGGTTTGGTGTTCATGGATCCCATCAGATCCACCTGCTCAAGAACGCGTTCAACGTCCCGGCCGGCTTCAGAGCTGCTCATCCCTTGCAAGCGGGCAAAGAATCGTAACTGGCGACCCACACTCAAGCGCGGATCCATCAGGGCATCCTGCGGCAGAGCGGCCAGTTTTCCACTCA
>CALLPU010000343.1 GCA_938016235.1 uncultured Granulosicoccus sp.
AACAGACCACGACCCAGCTGCACAACGGCCATGGTTTCCAGTATGACGAACGGCAAACCCCAATTCCACAGGCCACGCATGCCAAACCAGATGGGTCCCAGCAGCGCTGCTGCCAGGTTGAACGTGAAGCTGAAGCCTGCCTTGCTACCAATTCGCGCAAACTGTCGCTGGTAATACGGCGTGCTGTTCTGAACAAATTCGGCGATCAGTCCTTCACGGCGAACAACGCCGTCTGCCGCATCATTGAGAGGTGTTTGTGTGCTCATGACTCAGTCTGCCTCGTTACCATCAGCCACAATCTTCAGTAGATCTGTGCGAGTAATCACACCCACACGATGACCGCTACCATCCACCACTGCCAGCGGGCTTTCCGTGGTCAGCGATGCATCAATGAGCGTACCCAAACTGGTTTGTTCGTCAAATGCGATGGCATCCGCAACCAGGCTGCCATGTGCCTGCTCGTAGTCTCCAATGGGCTGCATGACTGCACGCGCCTTGACTATTTTCAATCGCGAAATACCGGCTACGAATTCAGCCACGTAATCATCGGCCGGGTGCATCACGATGTCTTCGGGTGTACCGGTTTGCACCACGCGCCCATCCCGCATGATGGATATGCGATCACCTATACGCACAGCCTCGTCCAGATCGTGCGTGATAAAGACAGTGGTTTTATTAAATCCAGCAGCAAGACGCATGAATTCTGTTTGCAATTGTCTTCTGATAAGCGGATCCAGCGCGCTGAATGGCTCATCCATTAACAGTATTTCCGGATCAGCCGCCAGCGCTCGCGCCAGACCGACGCGCTGTTGCATGCCACCGGACAGCTCGTGGGCGTACTTGTTGCCCCAGTTCGTCAACTCCACCAGCTCCATGGTGCGCTGCGCGGTCTCCATTCGCTGGTTCTTGTTGACGCCGCGAATCTCCAGAGGCATGGCAATGTTATCGATGACAGACCGATGTGGCATCAACGCAAAGTTCTGAAATACCATCGAGATGTGCTCATTGCGGTATTTGCGCAACGTGCTCTCGTTCATGGCCATGATGTCTTCACCATTCACCCGAATACTGCCGGCAGACGGTTCAAGCAATCGATTGATGTGGCGCACCAGCGTGGACTTACCGCTACCCGAGAGCCCCATGATGCAGAAGATTTCACCCGGCCGAATGTCCATGGTTGCATCGGCTACACCCACAACACAGTTGAACCGTTTGAGAATAGCCTCTTTATCCAACGCTTCCCGATGCAACGCCTGCAGGGCTTCATCGGCACGCTCACCGAATATCTTCCAGATACCGGATATCTCGATTGCACTGCCGCTGGGTGAGCTGACGGATGTCACTGTAAAACTCTCATCGTTTGTTTAGGCAAAAGTTCTGGCGGTTGTGCCAGTGAGGGAGTGCACACTTGCAAAAGTGCGCACTCCACACCCTGACTTGTCGTAACCGCCAGGAGCAAGCTCTGGCGCGTTACAGACCTAACCAGCTATCCACGCGATCGGAGTTTGCCGCAACCCATTCCTTCGCAACGTCTGCTGCATCTTTTCCACCTTCGATTTCGAACGCAAACTGAGATACGTCATCACCGGTGAGCTGAATGTTCTTGACCAGATCAGCAATGGCCGGCGAACGATCGGCCAGCGTGTTGGAGTAGGCAATCTGCACCTGTTTCAGCGCATCTTCAGTCATGACCTTGGAGTTTTCAAACCAGTTGGGGTCTTGATCGGGTTGCAGCGCGTTGTATAGCTCCGGATCAAACTCAGGCTCTGACAGTCTTACGATGTCATGCTGGAACCAGATAGCGTGTGGTGAATAGCAGTAGAACGCATAGCCGATGCCTTTATCGATGGAGTCACCGACAGTGGCGGTCATGACTGCCTGATCTGCGCGTATGGGCTCCATGAAAGGCATGAGGCCGTAGTCCCGGACTTTAACCTGATTGACATTTGCAGACGCCCAGCCAGGTGCGCCAATCCAGATTTCGCCTTTGCCATTGCCATCGGCATCCATCAGCTTGGCAATTTCCGGGCGAGCCAGATCAAAGATTGATGTGACATCGTTGGCTTCAGAAAAGGCCTTGGATACGCAGAAGCTCTGCTTGCCCTCGTAAGAGTTTTCGGACAACGACACGTTACCAGTACCGTCAACATACTTGTCTGTGAAGCTCTTTTGATTAGGCAACCAGACATCCGGATGCATGTCGATATCGCCCTTGCCAGCGTCCATGGCCTGAAAGATTGCCGCGTTGTTGCCGGGCACCAGAGTCGCTTCACCGCCAATGCGCGACACGACAATTTCCTGAACCAGATGCGCAATAGCTTGGGCGCCTGTCCAGGAAGGTGCACCGATGTTGATTTTCTCGGAAGCGTTGGCGGTACCGCCAAACAAAGCGATAGCACTCGCGCACGCAAGTGTCGTGAGGTGTTTTTTCATTATTGACTGTCCTGTAGAAAGTGGTGTGCTCAGTCAGAGGCAGCGCAGACGTTAAATCACTGGCATTGCATGACACAGACTGCAGCCCACGGATTACGTGACGCGGCAACCGAGCCTATAAATAACACATTCAGGGCAGAGGTTCCCAGAGTACTTGCGCCGGCAAGTCGCAACTGGTGAGCTGCGACTCGACTGCCGGACATTACAGGGAGTCGATCAGTTCGCTGTAGTCCACCATGACTGATGAGACGAAATGAGGGCGAGCACACAGTTGCTCGTAGTACCTTGACAGGTTGGTCAGTGTTTTTCGCTCGATATCGATATCGAAGTAACGATACAGACAGTGTCCGAACTGAATATCAGCCAGCGTCAACACGTTACCTGCAATATAGGTGTTGCTGGCCAGCTGTCTGTCAGCGATGTTCAGGTAGTGTGTGAGTTTTTCCAGCCCGGTTTGTATCAGGACGGGGTCTCGGCGATGCTCCGGAATACGAACCACTTGC
>CALLPU010000344.1 GCA_938016235.1 uncultured Granulosicoccus sp.
CCATCGGCATTGTCATGGCTGCCGGTGAGTATCCCGCGGGCAGCAGCCAGGGCGCGTCCATCGCAGGCATTGAGAACGCAGAGCGAAACGGCAGCAAGGTGTTTCATGCTGGAACGCGACTGGATGGCCAACAACTGGTTACCGCTGGCGGACGCGTTCTTTGCGTGACAGCTACCGGGGACACACTTGCACAAGCCAAGCAGCAAGCTGAGCATTCAGCCGCCGAGATATCGTGGGAAGGTTGTCGGTACAGACGTGATATCGGTCATCGCGCCATCGGTCGCTAACCGATAGCGCGCGATGAACCTATCGCTTCATTGAATCGAAAAATTCGTTGTTGGTTTTGGTCTGCTGCAAACGACCCAACAGGAATTCGACGGCTTCTATTTCATCCATCGAATGGATGAACTTGCGCAGAATCCAGGTTTTTTGCAGTTCTTCCGGATCCATCATCAACTCCTCGCGGCGGGTGCCTGAACGATTGATGTTGATGGCAGGGAATACTCGCTTTTCAGCGATTTTACGATCCAGATGCAATTCCATATTACCCGTGCCTTTGAACTCTTCGTAGATAACCTCATCCATTTTGGATCCGGTATCTACCAGTGCCGTGGCGATAATGGTCAGGCTGCCGCCTTCTTCAATATTACGTGCAGCACCGAAGAATCGCTTGGGCCGGTGCAACGCATTCGCATCGACACCACCGGTTAGCACTTTGCCCGAGGAAGGAACAACGGTGTTGTACGCTCTTGCCAATCGCGTAATGGAATCGAGCAGTATCACAACGTCTTTCTTGTGCTCAACCAGCCTTTTGGCTTTCTCTATAACCATTTCGGCGACCTGAACGTGCCGCGCAGCCGGTTCATCGAAGGTACTGGATATGACTTCGCCCTGCACCATCCGCTGCATCTCTGTGACCTCTTCAGGACGCTCATCGATAAGCAACACAATGAGGTAGGAGTCGGGAGAGTTGGCAGCGATGCTTTGCGCGATGTTTTGCAGCATCAAGGTTTTACCGGCCTTTGGCGGCGATACGATCAGACCGCGTTGGCCGCGACCGATAGGCGCTGCGAAATCAATGATGCGAGCCGTGATGTCTTCGGTACTGCCGTTACCGCGCTCCATGGTAAAACGCTCATTCGCGTGCAACGGTGTCAGGTTTTCAAACAGCACCTTGTTCTTGGCCTGCTCTGGCGGGCTGAAGTTGATTTCATCAACCTTGAGCAATGCAAAATATCGCTCACCCTCTTTCGGAGGCCGTATCTTGCCGAATATGGAATCGCCCGTCCGTAAGGCAAACCGCCTGATCTGGCTCGGCGATACGTAAATATCGTCTGGCCCGGCAAGGTAGGAGCTATCGGAGGATCTCAGGAATCCAAAGCCATCCTGCAATATTTCAAGAACACCACCACCGAATATGTCTTCGCCTTTACGCGATTGCGCTTTCAGGATCGAAAAGATCATGTCCTGCTTGCGCTGTCTGGCGATGCTCTCTACGCCGATCGAACTGGCAAGTTCAATGAGCTCGGTGGGGTTCTTTTTCTTTAGATCAGTCAGGTTCATACACGAAGTACGTGAAAAGGCGATGATCGCCGGAATCGAAGATTGGCCACAGGACGTGGCTGGAAAGTCTGGAAGTGAGGTGTTTTTTTGAAACTTTGGACGTGGGGCGCGCTGGGGAGTTAGCGGGCTACTTCACGTGATGTCTGGAATCTATCACGAAAGAATTCATGGAGTCCAGCATAAATGGGGCCTGGAGGAATGACCTGAATAGCCAGCCAGAATGATGCCAAGCCGTTATCGGCCTGCCAGCCATCAGACCAGCAAGCCGCTAACACGCTCCGTTAGAGTCGGGAGCTACAACGGTCAAATAACGAGTATCAGGCGTTTTCGTCAAGAAATTCAGTAAGCTGCGCTTTGTTAAGCCCACCAACCTTGGTGCTCTCGACCGCGCCATTCTTGAAAAGCATGAGCGTTGGAATGCTGCGAATGCCGTACTTGGGGGGAGTATTGGGATTCTCGTCTATATTCATCTTGACGATTTTCACTTTTCCCGCATAACCAGGAGCTACATCTTCAAGTACCGGAGTAATCGCCTTACAGGGACCACACCACTCGGCCCAGTAATCAACCAGAACAGGTGTGTCCGATTTAAGCACCTCATCTTCGAAGGTCGCGTCGGTAATGGGAGTAATATGGTCGCTCATTTGCACCTCTGTGTTATACCGTGTGGTCTGGCAGCACTAAAACGTACTGCTGAAAAAAGGAAAAGTGGCAATTTGCCCACGCACGAACAATATGCACTGCTCGCTCGTTTATCAAGCGTTCACGCCCTCACCTTACGCACGCCCATTGGCGCTACCCCATCAGATCGCATGGCACAGATCGCATGACAACAGAACCCAACGGCACAACGCCCGATACCCCTTCAAACGGCGAAGCTGTCAGCTCACCGGGCAACGTGATTCATTCGTTCCGTGAACTCAACCTGCCCGAATCCCTGTTGAAAGCCACTGACGAGCTGGGCTTTGACAACTGCACTGAAATACAAGGCCTGTCTTTGCCGGTTATCGCAGCCGGTAAGGACATTGCAGCACAAGCGCAGACAGGTACCGGCAAGACAGCCGCTTTTCTACTGGGCAGTTTTGCCAGGCTACTCGCGAAGCCACCCGAGGAAAGACGACACGATCAACCGCGCATGCTGGTCATTGCACCCACTCGCGAACTGGCCATGCAGATCAAGAAAGACGCGGATTCACTGGGACAGCACACCGGACTCAAGTGCGCCGTTGTCTATGGTGGCATCGACTACGACAAACAGCGCAAGGAACTCGCTGCTGGCGTCGATGTATTGATCGGTACGCCCGGACGTCTGATTGATTACTTCAAACAGAAAATCTTCGACCTGAAAAAACTGGAAATCTGTGTTCTCGATGAAGCGGATCGCATGTTCGACCTGGGTTTCATTGCCGATATTCGCTTCCTGCTACGTCGTATGCCACCGCCTGAAGAAAGGCTGAGCATGTTGTTTTCAGCTACGTTATCGCATCGGGTCATGGAACTTGCCTATGAGCACATGGACAACCCGGAGCCGATTAAAACCGAAACAACTGGCGTAACGGCTGAAGGTGTTCGACAAGCCCTGTATCAACCGGCTACCGATGAAAAAATTCCCCTGTTACTGGGACTGCTGGATTCTCTGCAGCCGCCGCGCTCCATCATTTTCGTCAACACCAAGCGCGCTGCTGAAAAAATAGAGAGTTTTCTGGTTGGCAACGACATTGCCTGCGGTACCTTGTCCGGCGATGTCCGGCAAAGCAAGCGTCAACGTATATTGCAGGACTTCACGGCCGGTAAGTTACCGGTGCTGATCGCTACCGATGTGGCCGCTCGCGGTTTGCACATCGACGATGTCAGTCACGTGTTCAATTACGATCTGCCGCAACAGGCTGAAGACTACGTGCACAGAATCGGGCGAACAGCCCGTGCCGGCACTCAAGGTGTTGCCGTCAGTTTTGCCTGTGAAAACTATTCCTTCTCGTTACCGGAAATTCAGGAATATATCGGCCAGAGCATTCCACTGGAGATGATCACCGACGAATTGCTCATCAAACCGAAGCCGCCCAAACGCATTGAGCGAGATCGCGTCAGTAGTGGTCCCCGCGGTAAGAATGCACGTGGCGGGTCTCGTGATGCCAGCGGCGGACAGCGAAAACCCCGACACAAGCCTCGTTCGGGGAAGCGCGAGGCAAGAGCCGATGAAAAATCCCCGGAAACCGCCGGCAGCGCCAAGGCCGAATCTGCAACGGCTGGCCAGACACCGGCCAGCGACAAACCTAAAAGAAGACGCAGGCGCCGAAAACCCGCTTCAGAGCGTGGTAGTGCTGATGCAACAGCCAATAATCAGTCGCCCAAGCCCCCGCAGGACACGCCTGCCTCCTCAGATTAGGGAGCAAAACCGAGCATATCTGTAAATGTGTGGTCTGAGTCACGAAAAACAGTAGACTGGGATCATGTAGGAACGATAGTGCGGAAGTCCTCTGCCCAGCGCAGCTTCTCGCACCGTTCCCGCATTGATGCAGCAACCAACGAGGCAGGAAAATGGCGACAGGTACAGTCAAGTGGTTTAACGAGGCAAAAGGGTTCGGTTTTCTGGCACAAGACGACGGTGGCGACGATGTGTTCGTTCACTTCTCAGCGATCAAATCCGAAGGGTTCAAGACCCTGAACGAAGGCCAGAAGGTTACCTTCGATGTGGAGGCCGGTGCGAAAGGCCCCCAGGCGACGAGCGTCGTACCCGAATAGCCACAATGCCCATGTGAGCATGGCAACTAGAGTGTCATGCTGACATTTTAGAGGTCTGGGTGCTCCCACGCACAGCCGGTCTTGCGGCCAGGATGACAGTGCCGGCAATTGTTTGCAGCGGTGTTACAGGTTGATACCGCCTTACAGCGCGGCTTGGCCTATAATTCGCTCTCTCTAGTGGCTTTCTAATGTTCTTGCACCTGTCGCAAGTACGCCACGCTATCAACGACATCACTGGCACCGTCTCATGGATTTTCAGCAAGCCCGCAGCAATATGATCGAACAGCAGGTCCGTCCCTGGGATGTACTTGACCAACGGGTTCTCGACGTGTTCGCCGAAGTACCGCGGGAAGCCTTTCTGGGCGCCGAGCACGGCGGTGTTGCCTACAGTGACTTTCAACTACCCATCGGCTTCGGCCAGCACATGCTCAAACCCACTCTGGACGGCCGGCTGTTGCAGGCATTGCTGCTGGAAGTCACCGACACGGCTCTGGAAATTGGTACCGGTAGCGGCTACCTCACGGCCTGCCTGGCGCGGCTGTGCGCACACGTAGACAGTATTGAAATCATTCCTGAACTTGCCGAGCAGGCCAAAGCCAGGCTCACTGAACGGGGCGTTGCCAATGTCAGCGTGATGCACCAGGACGCCGCAGCTGTCTGGGATGCTCGCGACGGGTATGACGCCATTGCGTTTTCCGGGGCAGTGCCATCTGTGCCGGATTACTACCGACAGAAGCTGAAGGTGGGTGGCCGTCTATTTGCATTTATTGGTGAGAATGAACGTCCAACCATGGAAGCGATTCTGGTAACACGCGTAAAAGACACCGAATGGAGCCGCGAAAGCCTGTTTGAAACACGCGTCGATCCCCTGATCAACTTTGCTTCCGAATCCCCCAGCTTCGTATTCTGATCATCATGGAAAATTCCAAAAACCCACTGACGTCAGCTTGCTACGGCCGCTGGTTGAAAACGACCAGTCTTGTTGCGCTGGCGATTGCAGGCTGTGCCGGAACCGGCCACGCTGCCGATCTGCGCGAAGTTTACGAGCAAGCCAAAACCTACGATTCCACGTACCGGGCAGCCCAGTACGATCTGGAAGCCGCCGGTGAGCGCGTCCCCCTGGCAAAATCAGCCTTTCGTCCGCAACTCACCCTGGGTGGAGAAATCGGCCTGAGCACGCTGGCCGATGATGGCGAAGGGCCTTACGAAGAAACGGCGCTGTCACTGACACTGAATCAAACCCTCTACAACCGGGCCAACAGCAAGTTGCTGGATCAGGCCGAACTCGGTGTCCTGCAGGCACAGGCGCAATACGCCGCCGTGGGCCAGACCCTGATATTGCGCGTGGCCACTGCCTACTTCGATGTTTTACGTGCACAGGCCAATGTCGAATTCAGCCAATCGGAACTCCAGGCTATCAGCCGTCAACGAGAACAGGCAGAACGTCGTTTCGACGTCGGACTGGTTCCCATCACCGACGTGCGATCGGCACAGGCGCAATACGATCTGGCGGTGGCTCAGGAAATAGCGGCTTCCAATCAGTTGTCAACGGCACAGGAAGCTCTGCTGCTGATCAGTGGCGTAGACACGGAGTTGCTAACGCCTCTGGCCAACGACCTACCCCTCACCCCACCGGAACCCGCCGATATCGACTCCTGGGTAGATATGGCCAAAGACCAGAACCTCGAGTTGGTTATCGCCAGACTGGCAACCGACAGCAGCAACACACAAGTCGCGATCGAAAGGGCCAACAAATACCCCTCACTGGATTTGATCGGCACTGCCGCATCCACCACAACAGAGCAGTTGGGTCGCAGTGATGCAGATATAGCGGAAATCAAGCTGCAACTCAGATTGCCCATTTTGACCGGTGGCCGCGTCAACGCCCAAGTGGCACAGGCTCGCGCTCAGGCACTATCTGCAGCCGAGCAACTGGTGTCACAGGAGCGATCCACCACCCAGCAAACACGAGACGCGTATCGCGGCGTACAGGCGTCCATCAGCCGCGTGCGCGCCTTGCGTCAGGCACTGGTCTCCACGCAGAAGTCTGCGGAAGCCACTGAAGCCGGCTTTCGAGCTGGTACTCGAACCTCCGTAGAGACTTTACAAGCACTGCGCGATACCTTCAGAGCCCGCTCGGATTATTCAGGAGCACGCTACGACTACATCATCAATACCTTGAATCTGAAGGCGGCGTCTGGAACCTTGACCGAAGACGATATCTTCGCCATCAATCGATTCCTCGCTGTCGCCGAGAAGTAGGCAAGCCAGTCTGCATGCGGTGCGTCCTCGGCGATCACACCGTTAGAGAAAATGATAGTGTCGCCCGGTAGCGAAACCTTCAGCTGGAAACACTATGTAACGCCAGCCTACTGGCCCACGTGGCTGGGTTTCGGCTTTTTCTGGTTGTTAACGCGCCTGCCCTTCCCGGTTGTCATGGCCGTCGGTCGTGGTCTGGGATCCGTCATGCACCGGTGTCTGCGCAGTCGCCGTCATGTCACTCTGGCCAACCTGAACATTGCGTTCCCGGACGCAACACAGTCAGCCCGGAACGAGCTGGCGCAGCAGTCGTTTCGTCATCTGGGTATGGCAACCGCTGAAACCGCGTGGTCGTGGTACCGCAGCGCAGAACACATGGCTGAGATGCAGTTCGAGGGTGTTGAGCATCTGGAAAAGGCACTGGCACAGGGCAAAGGCGTCATATTGCTGCAGGCCCATTTTACGGTTCTCGAGCTGTGTGCAGCCGTGGTGGGGCCACGATGGCCAATATCCGCTGTGTACGATCCACCCAAGAATCCGCTGTTTGCCGATTACCTGCACAGCCAGCGATCACGACACTTGCAACAATTGATAGATAACCGCGGCACGCGAGAGATGGTTCGTTGTCTGCGGCGCGGGGAAATTGTCTGGTTTTCACCGGATCAAAGCGTGTCAACAAACCATGGCGGCGTCGTTACCGAGTATTTCAACCATCCCGCCTTGACCAGCAGTGGTACGGCGCGCATCGTCAAGATGACCGGTGCAACGCTGATACCGTTTGTACCGACGCGACATGACAACGGGGCCCGCTATACGTTTCGATTCGGGGAACCGTTATCACTGCAATCGGATGATGTCATGCAGGCCACGCAACAGGTAAACGACACGCTGGAAGCGCATGTGCGCAGCCAGCCAGAACAATACCTGTGGGCGCATAAACGCTTCAAACCCCCGTCTGCAGAGCATGCCAATCCCTACTCCTGAACCCGTTGCTCCACCCTGGCGTTATCGAATTCTGGTGCTAGCGTTGAGCCCGTTGCTGATTGGGTACACCGCGTGGCGAGCCTGCAAAGATGGTGGATGGCGCTATTTCCGGGAGCGGTTAGGCTGGTACGCCGCTGAATCAGCCCCGCGTTCATCAGCCACAGGACCCGACCCGGCACCGGCTGAGCTGTGGATTCATGCTGCCTCGGTGGGTGAGGTGTTTACCGTTCTGCCGTTACTCAAGGCCTGGTTAACGAACAACCCGAACGCCGGTGTGCGGTTCACAACCGGAACACCTACAGGCGCAGCCGTCCTTGAGCAACAGCAATTGACTCGGGTGCAACATCAGTATCTTCCGGTGGACTTTTCCAGTGCATGCAAGCGATTCGTATCGCAATGTACAGCTGGCCAGGCCTGGATCGTGGAAACTGAAATCTGGCCGTGGCTGTATGCACACTGTCACCGTCAGAACATTGCCATCACTATCATTAACGGGCGGCTGTCTGCACGTACCAGTACACAGGCAAACGGCCTGTTGGCCAGCAGTTATCGGCGCGCACTCAGCCACGTCAACGTGCTGGCCAGATCAACGAAAGACCACGATCGTTTTCTGGCGTTGGGCGCACCGGCAAGCTCACTGCAGGTTGCGGGCAATCTGAAGTACAGCGCTCAGGACGGTGTGCGAGCAACAGCCGCGTTAGTGCAACGACCCTACGTGCTGGCCGCCTCCACTCATCATGATGAGGAATTAACGCTCGCACTGGCCTGGCATGACCAGCAGCGCAGTGATGCGCTACTGGTTTGTGTGCCTCGACATCCCGAGCGGGGCGATGATATCCAGCGTTTGATGAAATCTCACGGTATCGACGCCGGACGACGCTCGCAAGGCGATACACCTGCGCCAGAGGATAACGTCTACCTGGCCGATACACTCGGTGAACTACAAGCCTGGTACGAGCATGCACAAGGTACTTTCGTTGGCGGTTCACTGATCACGCGTGGAGGACACAACATGCTGGAGCCGGCGCGCTATGCTTGCCCTGCAGTCGTAGGGCCGCACACCGACAATTTTGAAGACATGATGGAGCTGTTGCTGGGTGAAAAAGCCGTTGCCATCGCCAGCAACGCACAGTCGGTGGTCGATTTTCTGGCCAAGGCAGCACAGGGCGACAGCGATCTACAGGCTATGGGGCGGCGAGCAGAGCGCATTGCCTCCGATGCACAGAATGCGTTGGCGCGCTATCTGGATTTGCTTGCGCGGTGAGGCTTTATAGCGCGAACATACACCAGCGAGGCCACCGTCACACCGAAACAGGGGAGAAATGCGCGACGACTTCGCGTTGTTGATGTCATATCAATCTCCTGACTATATAGAGCTACAGCTTCATACCGGTTGCCCAGCATTCTCGCAACTGTGTGAAGCCGGCTTGCCAGTTCGTAGGTTTGTTAGCCGGCTCTGACGAATCTGTTCGACCATCTTGTGTGACCACTTTGCGCACAGAGCGTTCCAGGCGATTCAT
>CALLPU010000345.1 GCA_938016235.1 uncultured Granulosicoccus sp.
CGGGGCAACGGTTACCGCACCCGCACTGGATGCGTCTATGCCTTGGGATTCCAGGTACCACTCCACAGCAGCAACGCACTCAACTTCTGTTTGCAGACGCACAACACTCATTAACACCGACTCCATGTTATCAATGGCACTTTGCACCAGATCGGCGCCCACGGCCGGTAGGGTATGTCGGTGCTCTGCGCGTAATCGGGAGGTCACAACGTCAGGTAACGAATCGGCTGACGCGAGCGTGCCATCCTTGCCGAGGGCTGTGGAGATCTTGCCCAGGATGGCGTTGCGAGCACTCATGAGCCCTGCCCGCCTTGAGCGTTTGCATCGGATTGCCGTTGCCGATATTCCTGCATGAATGTGGTTCGACCCTGAGGTGATGGAAGATCACGAGACTGCGTCCAGGCACCGGCCAGCGGCAGGCGGCTGAACCGGCCTCGCCGAGCTCCAAGGCGCGACAGCACGGCCACACCCCATCGTGTTGCCCAATGATAAAGCCGGGGTCGCGCTGCAAGCCAGGCCCACAGCCCTAGCCCGTAACGGGCACTGGCTGACTGCAGCGATCGTTCAAAGGTTGCTCGCCGGTGCTCCCTGAGAAGCCGCGGTAACGGAATACTCATGGGGCACACCTCTGCACATCGCCCATTGAGCGTGCAGGCATGCGGCAGATCGGGGGCATTCTCGATACCCACCATGGCAGGTGTGACCACCGAACCCATGGGGCCGGGATACACCCAGCCGTAAGCATGACCGCCTACCGCACCATACACGGGGCAATGGTTCAGACAGGCACCACACCGGAAACAGCGCAGCATCTCCCGCAGCTCCCCTGCCAGCATCTCGGTGCGATGGTTATCTACCAGAACCACATGGAAGGCCTCTGGTCCATCCAGATCTCCCGGCTGCGCAGGCCCACTCATCAAGCTGGTGTAGTTGGAAAAATGCTGGCCAGTGGCACTGCGTGCCAGCAAGCGCAGCAGGCAACTCGCATCCTCCAGCGTCGGAATCACTTTCTCTATGCCGACAATCACGATTTGTACACGCGGCAGGCTGGATGTCAGATCACCGTTACCTTCGTTGGTTACCAGCACATGCTGACCGGTTTCCGCGATCAGAAAGTTGGCACCGGTGATACCCACATCAGCACACCGAAATTTTTCGCGCAGAATGGTGCGCGCTTCATTGACCAGCGCTGAGCGATCAACGAGGCGTTCATGTAGCCCGTATTGAGCATGGTGCTCGTGAAACAGATCTGACACCTGTTGCCGGGTTTTGTGTATGGCAGGTGCGATGATGTGGCTCGGCGCTTCTTTGGCAAGCTGAATGATGTACTCACCCAGATCAGTTTCCATGGCTTCCAGACCGGCAGCTTCCAACGCACCGTTAAGGTTGGCCTCCTCGCCCACCATGGACTTGCCCTTGGTAACCGTTTTTGCGCCGGCCTGCTTGCAGATATCGACAATAACGTCATTTGCCTCTGCCGAGGTAGACGCCCAGTGAACCTGGCCACCACGCGCTTGAACGGCTGCCTCGTAGGCCACGAGATAGTGGTCCAGGTTGTCCAGAACATGGTTTTTAAGATCACGGGCTTCCGCGCGGATCTGTTCCCATTCAGGTACCAGCCTGACAGCTTCAGCCCGCTTGCCAATGAACCCTTGTTTGACATTGCTTAACGCGGCCTTCAGATCATCGTCCAGCAATGCCTCTGTTGATCGAGCCTTGAAGTTCAGCGACTGAACCTTCATGGCTGTTCTTCCGTGTTGGCCGCTTCACCGATGGCGGGAATGGCTGCCATACCCGCGAGTACTTCGGCCAGGTGATAAACACGAACGTCGCTAGCCACCCGGCTCAGCCTGCCGCTGATATTCAACAAACACCCCATATCACCACCGAGCATGACTTCTGCGCCGGACTGACGCACAAGCGCGGCCTTGTCGTCGACCATGCGTTCGGAAATGTCCGGGTACTTGACGCAAAACGTACCGCCAAACCCACAGCAAACATCGGTGTCGTCCATCTCTTTCAACATCAGACCTTGAACGTTGCTCATCAATGTGCGCGGTTGCTCTTTGACGCCCAGCTCACGCAACCCGGAACAGGCATCGTGGTAAGTCACGTCAGCGCCAAACTCGGCAGAAAAATCTTTCACCTGCAACACATCGACGAGAAAACTGAAAAGTTCGTGGCAACGACTCGCCAGCGCTTGCGCACGCGCTAACCAGACAGGATCATCGGCAAACAATGGCGGATAATGCTCTTTAATCATGGCCGCGCATGATCCTGACGGTGCCACCACGTAATCAAACGATTCGAACGCGTCGATGACCTGCTGGGCGATACGTTTCGTAGACACATCATCACCGCTGTTGTACGCGGGCTGGCCACAACAGACCTGTGAGTCGGGAACGCTGACGGAGCAACCTGCCTGCTCCAGCAGTGCGATGGCTGCAAAGCCCACGTTAGGTCTGTGTAAATCAACCAGACACGTCACGAACAGTCCTACAGATTTCATTCAAGTTACCTCACCCATTTTCTGCCGCCACTATACTGTGTCCATGCAAACAGACTCAGCCAGTTCTACACCGGATTTCATTGACAGCTCCGGCCATCGACTTGCCGTGCGCCAACGACTGGCGCTCACAGAACAACAGCATGGCCTGGCCGGACCGGTGCCACATGTGGTTTTCTGCGGTGGATTTCACTCCAGTATGCTGGGCATCAAAGCCGCTGCCCTGGCCGATCTGTGTATCAGACAGCAATGGTCATACACCCGCTTTGACTACCGGGGCCATGGTGAATCGGAGGGCGAAGCTGCGGCAGCCGTGCTGTCTGACTGGTTGGACGATGTGCTTTGCATTCTGGACAGTATCGAGGGCCCCGTGTTGCTGGTGGGTTCATCCATGGGGGCCTGGCTGGCCACGCTCGCGGCCTGCCGCCGAGCCACACAGGTTCGCGGCTTGCTGCTGCTCGCCGCTGCGCCCGATTTCCTGCAGGAGCTGATCCAACCGCGCCTCTCGCCAAGCGATATCTGGGACCTGCAGCAAGGCCAGGCGGTCATGTTGCCGAACGCCTACGCCGATCCCTACCCGATTACCCAGGCACTGCTTGACAGTGGGAAACCGTTATCGGTGCTGGCAGAACACCCACCCGGGCATCAACACGATGTCGCCAGCCTGACATGTCCGGTCAGGATGATCCACGGTGCTGCAGACACTGATGTACCACATACTTTGTCGCTTCGACTCATGGACAAGGTTGCACACCCGGACGCACAGCTCAGACTGCTGCATCAGGCAGATCACCGGCTTTCCGATACGCGCGCACTGGCCGTCATCGACAGTACGCTACTGGAACTGGTGGAAGCGATGACACCTGATGCGGCGGGTTTCGATGCCTGAACCCAACCATGAAGACCTGATTCGCGCTACCGACCAGGGGCTGGTATGCAGGCAGGGAAATTTCGTGATCGATCCCTGCAAACCGTGCGACATAGCCTTGATTACGCATGCGCACGCCGACCACGCTCGGCCGGTGGCAAAAACCTACTACGCGGCAGAGTCTTCGGTACCGCTGCTCAAACACCGCCTGGGACAAGAACTGGACATCCGCGGTGTACCGTTTGGCCACGTTCAGAGCTTCGGCAATACAGCTGTCTCGTTCCATGCTGCCGGTCACGTGCTGGGCTCCGCTCAGATACGCATACAGGGACCAAACGATGTCTGGGTGTTCACCGGCGACTTCAAACGCGATGCCGATCCGTCGTGCGAGCCGTTCGAACTGGTCAAATGCGATACGTTCATCACAGAGGCAACATTCGCACTACCCGTGTATCGCTGGCAGCCCGGCCCGGTAATCGCAGAGCAGATCATGACATGGTGGGAACAGATGCAAGCTGAACAAAGGCCCGCCGTCCTGTTTGCCTACTCACTGGGCAAAGCACAGCGGGTACTCAGCGAACTCACCGCGTTTACAGACAAGAGCGTCTATTTGCACGGTGCCATGACAGCCCTGACCGAACTGTATCGTGACGCCGGTATCTCGATGCTTCCCACACAGGCAATCGATTT
>CALLPU010000346.1 GCA_938016235.1 uncultured Granulosicoccus sp.
GCAAAACAACCCGGGTAGAGGCAATATTCAACGACAGACGTAACATGGTCGCTACCAGCAGAACCGTTGGAAACGACGAAAACTCCAATGGACGCGGTGTATACACAGTCACCAGCAACACAATCAAAGACAGTGCAATATTGAAGGTGAACAGCAGATCCAGACCTATCGTCGGGATAGGCAAGACCATCATGACGAGCATCAACAGCACCAGAAATGGTGCTCCCAATCCAGTCAGATGTAACTCGTTTATCAGCTTCTTGATGTTCTGCATACTCACACTTTAACGATCCCTGGGTACTTGCAACTCATCAGGTACCGTCAAGTCAGTGGGTGGCACTAACCGTCGACGGTCGGGAAAACTCAGCTCTTTTACCTGCAGCACATAGGCCAGAACCTGGGCAACAGCCAGATACAACTCGGTCGGGATGGTTTCACCAATCTCTGTGTGGTGATATAACGCGCGTGCCAGGGGTGGCGCACTGAACACAGCCACATCGGCGTCACGTCCAATCTCACGGATCTTCAATGCCATGTGATCAACACCTTTGGCAACGACAACCGGCGCCAGCGACTCTTCCTCATACTTCAATGCCACTGAAAAATGTGTGGGGTTAACGATAATCACATCGGCTTCGGGAACATCCGTGAGCATGCGCTTGTTTGCATTTGCCTGCTGCAGCTGACGCACCTTGGACTTTACTTCAGGGTTACCTTGCGTCTCCTTGTTCTCGTCACGCACTTCCTGCAGTGTCATGCGTAACTTTCGGGCGTAGGACCACAACTGGTAGGGCACATCCACCAGTGCAACTACACCCAGAGACAACACCAGAATCAGCAGTATGAAGAACATCAACCTGAACATCTCATTGATGGCCGTACCAATAGGCTGCGAACCCAGCCTCAGGTAGTCGTCAACGTTGTACATCAATAGCAGAATGGCAACCCCTCCTAGCATGATGACCTTCATCACCGCCTTGAGCAGCTCGGTCAGACCCTGAAGACCCACCATCCGTTTCAGGCCCGCCAGAGGGGACAGTTTTTTCGGATCAATCTTCAGCGACGATACGCTGAACACCCAGCCTCCCATGCAGAGCGGGCCAATAAACGAGGCAAGAAACATCAGAAGCAGGAACGGTGCTGATATCCAGAGCGCTTCAATAAAAGGCACTAGCAGCCCGTTCAACAGTGCGTTGTCATTGAAGACAGCATCACGATCAATCGCCCATTGTGCCTTCGCCAGCTGTTTATACGCCTGAACACCGGTACCACCCAGCATCGCGAAGCCAACCAGAGAGGCCAGCAGCATCAAGACGGTGTTCAGCTCTTTCGAACGGGGAACATCGCCTTTCTTTCGTGCTTCGCTTATGCGTTTCGGCGTTGCGTCTTCAGTACGATCCTGACCGCTGTCTTTATCTGCCATGGATCACCCACCCAGCAGGGATGCGATGGTTGATTGAGCCTGCATCAGCAACGCTTCGAAGGAAAATTTGAAGGTTGGCAGCGTGAATAGAATAGCCACGAATCCAACGGTCATGGTGATGGGAAAGCCCACAGAAAAAATATTCATTTGCGGTGCTGCCCGCGTAATGATTCCCATGATCATGTTGACTGTCAGCATGGCAGCCAGCGCTGGCAAGGCAATGGACAGAGCGCCAGTGAACATCATTCCACCCCAGCGTACCAGCAGCCACAATGCGTCATCTGCCAGCGGCTCGCCCACCGGCATTAACGAAAAGCTTGCACTCAACAGCAGCAATACCGCGTGGTGCCCATCAAAGGCCAGGAACAGCAAGGTGGCCATGATCAGATAAAACTGACTGACGGTAGGAACCTGGGCACCATTTTGCGGATCGTTCATTAAGGCAAAACCCAGCCCCATCGTGATGGCGATGCTCTCCCCCGCCAGGGTGACGGCATTGAACACCACGACTATCAGCAACCCCATCGCCACACCAATCAGCATTTGCTGAAATGAAATGATGATGCTGTCTACTGACAGAGGGTCTACCTCAGGCATGGGCGGTAGCGAAGGCACAATCAGCAAGGTCATGAGAAAGGCCAGCCCTACGCGTACTCGCACTGGCACCTCTCCACCGCCTATCGTTGGCAGGATGGACAACAGCCCGGCCACGCGAAACATCGGCCACAGTACAAGGCCAACCCAGGCGTTGATCTGTTCAGCAGTCAGTGTCAGGGCAGACATGCCGCATCATGCTCCCAAGACTCTCGGTACAACCTCTATGATCAGATCAGAGGTGAAATCCAGAATCACCTGAAGCAACCAGGGACCTGTAGCAACCAATGCGATGACCATAGCCAGCAATTTCGGAATGAAACTCAGCGTTTGTTCCTGTATCTGCGTTGCCGCCTGGAACAGCCCAACAACCAGGCCTGTCAGAAGTGCAGCGAGCAATAGCGGAGCACTGAGCATGACCGTAATGGTCAGGGCCTGGCGTCCCAGATCAATAACAATATCAGGCGTCATGGTGATAACTCATCATGAGATGAAAAAGCTGCCTGCCAGCGTTCCCAGTACCAGATTCCAGCCATCCACCAGCACAAACAGCATCAGCTTGAATGGCAGTGAAATGATCAAGGGTGACAGCATCATCATACCCATGGACATCAACACGCTGGCAACCACGAGATCAATAATCAAGAACGGGATAAACAACAGAAACCCGATTTGGAAGGCGGTTTTCAGTTCGCTGGTAACGAATGCCGGTAACAACACCCAGTAGGAGATGTCGTTCAGATCCTGCGGGGCCGGAGAATTCGAAATATTGAGAAACAACTGCAAGTCGTTATCTCGCGTCTGCTTCATCATGAAAACTCGAAATGGCTCAGCAGCCGTCTTGATAGCTGTTTCAGCGTCAATCTGCTCCTCCATGAAAGGCTGCAAGGCCGTCTCATAGATCTCTTCGAACACCGGACGCATGATAAACAGTGTCAGAAAGAGGGCCAGACCAATCAGTACCTGATTCGATGGCGTTTGCGCAGTTCCCAATGCAGTTCTCAGAATTCCCAGTACGATGGTTATCCGCGTAAACGAGGTCATCATCAAAAGCATCGCTGGCAGTAGAGTCAGCGTGGTCATCAGCACCAGTGCCTGTAAACTCAAGCTCCAGGTCTGACCACCTTCATCCGTAGTATCCACGATGACCGCTGGCAAACCTGACTGTGCAGCAGCCCACCCCGGCATCACTACGATACTCAGCAGCACAATCAGCCTGATAACCACGCTGTACATCAGCGATTAACCTGGCGCTTTAATGCAGCGCTCAGTTTCTGCTTGAAATCACCTTCAAAGTCAGTTTGTGCGCTGGGCAACGGCGTGTTCAGTACGTGCAGGGTATTTATCTGGGACGCCGTGACGCCCAGCACCAGTTGCTCGTCGCCTGCCTGAACGACAACCACCCGTTCACGCTGGCCTAGCGACAACCCGCCAATCACTTTCAGTGCGCTGTGCGCCGAACCCTGACCCACTTGCAGCTGCCGCATGACGCGAGCAAACACCCAGAAAACAAGCAGCACAATGATCAGAGCAATCGCCAGCTTACCCAGCGTTGCCAACGGCGAAACGATGGCACTTCCAGACTCGGCAGCATTGGCAGCCGAACTCAGGAACAGCGCCCAAAGCAGCATTCCGCAAGCGGAAATGGAACGAGACATGACTTCTCCTTAAGGAATTCAACCTGCCGTCTCAACGGCCAGGACACTACGAAAACTTGCGCAACCGCTCCTGTGGACTGATTACGTCAGTCAATCGGATGCCAAACCTGTCACCGACAACAACTGCTTCACCGTGCGCCACCAGGGTGCCGTTCACCAGGACATCCATGGGCTCATCAGCCATGCGCTGCAGTTCGATAACAGAGTCCTTTCCCAGCTTGAGCAGTTCATTGATCGATATTCGCGTCTGACCAATTTCCATCGACATGGTGACGGGTATATCCAGGATCATGGATATGTCTGCTCCGGGCCCAGTGGCAACTGCGCCTGCATTCATATCCGGAGGCACAACGGATTGCACCTCCTGATTGGTGGCTTCATTTGCAGAGACTTCTGATGCTGCCCCTGCGCCTGAATCTGCATGGTCAGCGACACCATCAGCAGGCTGATCGCCCGTGTCGGTCGATTCAGACTCGGTAGCGTCATCAAGATCACGTGCTGTATTTTCTTCTGACATGACTCAGCGATTAACCGGTAAATGCCAGCGCGACAAGCTGGCTGAAACTCTTCCATTCGAGATGCCCACACGAGCGTCAAACAGAGGTATGTTCTGTGTCTTGAATGACACGTTTTGTACATCGCGCAGCGGAATAAAATCCCCCGCTTTCAATTCCAGGAGCTTTCCAAGCGTTATGGGTGTCTCGGAAAGCACACCACGTATATCCAACTCACAGTCCATGACACCGGCCTGCAACGCCTGGTTGAACTGCGCATCCTGTGCAGATGTCGGCTTGGCTTCATGTTCCAGCCTGGCACCAAACGTCTTCAGGGATTCAAACGGATAGATAATCTGGCAAGGCAACTCAACAGCACCCAGTTGCAAGTTCATCTCGCTGGTTACCATTACCTGCTCCATCGGATCATTCGCCAGGCGTTCAACATCGATCATCCCCGTTGAACTGGCCTTGACAGCCATCAGCATCGACCATCCATCGCTGATACCAGCGAGCAGTGCGTCAATGACATGTTGCAGCACTCTGACTTCAGTACGCGAAAGAGCTCGCGGCTCCTCAAGCTCTATCAAGACCGCTTCACCACCGAAGTAACTGTCGACCATGGCTGCCAGAACACTAGTGTCCAGACAAAACCAGACAACACCCGGTATAGGCGGCAGAGACAGCTCTGTAACCACACAGGTATCTCCCATGTTGGTAATAGCTTCAGAATATTTGGTCCTGATACTTTTTATGGCCTGACCATGGAGCGGGATCTGCAGCTTTTCAGACAACAGAGAACCGAATGAGGCCGCCACACGCCCGTTAACCAGATCGAATACCGGCCACTGCTTGTTCAGCTTGTGTACGGGAGACGAAAAGTCGTAAATGGTTGCCGATTCGGTTTCTGTGCTCACGCTGAATGGACCTATTGCATGACCAGTCGAGTGATGAAGATGTCTTGTACGCTTTCCGCGCGATAGTGCTTGGTAACCACTTCATCGATACGAACCATAGCGGCATCTCGCAGCGCCTGTTTTCCTTCCGCTGTCTTCAATTCATCACTATCCTGTTCTGCCAGCAGCATCAACAAGGAATTTCGCACCTCCGGGTCGTGATCGCTGAGTATGGGTAGCACTTTCTCATCGGTTGTTGCCACTACCATCTCAATCATCAAGAATTTCATTCGGGTTTTACCCTGAAAATTGACGACGAACTCCGGCTGAACGTTGTAATAGAAGACCTCTTCGGGTTCTGGCTCAGCCTCAACTGCGGCAGCCACTTGAGGCTCAGGCGCCAGGACACCGGTCAGGAACAGTGAAGCACCCACACTGATACCCACCAGCGCCAGAGCACCAACCCCGATCAGAATCATCTTCTTCACGATGAAACTCCTGGGGTTTTAACGAAGCATGAGGCAACCAACCGGGCAACTGAGTCGCTGACGCTACACATAAAGATCATAGCCATGCTGTAGAGCTGACAGACTCCGGGCAGTGTCAGGCAACAGACCTTGCAGGCGAGCCACTCGGGCAAGTTCTGCATCCGACAGTCTCCGCTCGCCATGTTGCAACTGAGTTTCCATAGAGGATGCTCCTGTATAGTGCTCCTGCCTTTGTTCACTGGAATCACCGTCATCTTGCAAGTTTTGCCCTGACGTGAATGCGTGACGATCATTGGACTGTTGCTGATGTCCATTGCTGCGTGTATTGTCGGATTTTCCATCACTGACATCGACGCGAACGCTGTCATGACCTTGCGACAGTAACTGCTCACGCAGTCGTGGCAGCAGCGCATCCAGCGCCTCTCTGGTACTACCTTGGGTTGCCACGATTGAAACATTCATCTGCTCGTTATCAATTCCTATCTTCACGGCTATCGGGCCCATTCCAGCAGGCGTGACAGTGACACTGGCGTTCTGCACTCCTTCGTTGACCATCCATCGGATGTTACCCGCCAATGATTCATTGGCGGCAGGAGTCAAAAGCGCAACGTTCAACGGTGCACTGGCGATCTGGGTGCCAACCGAATCTGTTCTTGAACTCACTGGAGCAGTAACGATGCCGCCTGTGACGTCAGCTAACATGTTATCCGGCAGCATTACAGCGCCACCTGCAGTCACGTTAGCCCCCGGAACTCCCACCTGACTGAATCGAAACGCAGTTTCTGCATGAGCTTCAGCCGCTTTGATCGTTGCAGCCGTGAGCGAGCCTTCGATAGAGCGAGGGTCTGTTGAGGTGCTCATCGCATCATCAACTACCGGACGCAGGCCCATGGGGCCTCTGGCTGGCAAGGTAGGCTTGACAATGGTTGGATCGACTTCCGTATTCGCTTTGCTGTTGGCAGGTTTGGCCGCAAGAGCGTGTGTCACCAGCAGCGCATCCTTGTTATTCGCGGCCGTTGGGATAATCCCGGCTCCGGGCAGTTCTTTGCGCGTGTCAGCCGCTGACAACATCCGGGCGTTCATGATCGGTGCCTGAACCTGATCTGCTGTGCCGGTTGTTCCCGAACGCGTCGCGGTATCACTTCCCGTGACCAGACGTGCAGCGAGAGATGCAGGTAGCGTTGTTACGCTGCTATCCGCTTGTTTTGCGGTAGGCGTGTCTGTCGACCCCGGGGATACTGCGGAAGCACTACGCCTCTGTTGAGCGACACGGCCTGTCGCAGTCAGTGACGACTTATCGGAAGCCGCCTCCGCAGTCACCGAACCACGAAGACCAGGAGCACTTGCCGATACCACCCCAGCCGGTAGTGCATCGATAGCCCCAGGCGCATGACCCAGTGTCGATTGCTGCCCTATCGAACCGGCATGTGTCGTCAAAACAGACTCGCCAATCGGCAAATGTTCACCGGTGGTTTCTGCTGACAGAAGCTCATTGGCGACCGCTTTGCCAGAATCCGAACCTGATGGCGTGAGGTTGGCGGATGCCGACTCCACTCTTATTGGCAAAACAGCTTCGAACGGTGTTTGATTATCCTCCACCACAGCCGAAGGAAGTTCCACGACCCCAGACTGCTCTTCCACAGAAACAGGGCTAACGGTGGATTCAACAACCCCGGATGTCATCTTGTTGACTTCGCGACTGACGCCACCGCGATCAAGCCGCGGCGAACCCGGTGTTGAGCTGTCGGGTGTATTCGCGGCAACATCGCTCTGACGCTGCCCTGCTGACTTATCAGTTTGCGATCGATTGGACACCACTTTCATCGGTGCACCGCTTTTGTTCTGGTCGGTGCTGTTTGAATGAGCAGACTGGTCGCGCTCTGAGCGCGTCATCTGCTTACGCCGAGATACTTCACTATCATGAGCCGATGGGGATTGGCGTTGATTGGCATTGGCTAGCGCATGCGAGAATGTCTCCGCTTTTCCAGATGGCTTGGGACGGGAGAGTATCGCTGAGTCCTTGCCCACGTCGCGTTCTGACGGGGTTGAACTGATCAGTGCACCGCTGAGCCGCATCGTTGAATCAGGCATTGTCCCC
>CALLPU010000347.1 GCA_938016235.1 uncultured Granulosicoccus sp.
AGCACATGGTGCGCAAGTGGAACGAGTTCATCGCTGCGTGAGCATGAACTGCACAGCAGTAACCATCACTAAGTAACACCGGAGCATATTCTGTTGAAGTCTGACGGTTGGCGAGCCACGTTTACGAGTTGGCTGCAGTTATCGCCCATAGTGTCCATATTGGGCTTTTTTCTGGTCTTGCCGATATTCGCGATTGTGGCCGTCAGCTTTTGGGCTTCAACGGAGTACAGCTATCATCCGGCGTTCATCTTTGAGAACTACGGGTATCTGTTCGGTTCAAAGGTAACTTACACGGTGTACCTTAAGACGTTTCTGTTCACCGGCATCACCTGGTTTTTTACCTTGATCATCGGCTTTACGGTGGCGTACTTTCTGGCGTTTCATGTGCGTACATTGCCCATGCAGATAGCACTGTTCCTGGTGTGCACGATCCCGTTCTGGACATCCAATATCATTCGAATGATTTCATGGATTCCGTTTCTCGGGCGTAATGGCATAGCCAACGACACCCTGATCAGCCTGGGGTGGATTGATCAACCCCTGGAGTGGCTACTGTTTTCCGACTTTGCCGTTATTCTTGCGTTTGTCCATCTGTTTACGCTGTTCATGATTGTGCCTATATTCAACACGATGATGCGCATCGATCACAGCCTGATAGAAGCGGCGAGGGATGCCGGCGCAAGCGGCCTGCAGATTCTGACCAACATCATTATTCCGCTGAGCAAGCCGGGCATCATGATCGGTTCCATTTTCGTGGTAACGCTGGTCATGGGTGATTTCATCACCGTGCGATTCATGAGTGGCGGGCAAAGTGCCTCGGTAGGAAGAATCATCTCCAATGAAATAGGATTGCTGCAGTACCCGGCTGCGTCTGCCAGTGCTGTTGTGCTGTTGCTGACGGTGCTCATCATGATTGCCATCATGATGCGCTTCGTTGATATCCGAAAGGAGCTGTAGATCATGAATGATCGTCGTCCCTTTAGCTTCTATCTGCTGGCGCTGTTCTTTGCGCTCTTTGTGCTGTTTCTGTACGGTCCCACCATCACGATTGCCATCCTGTCGTTTCAGGGGCCATCCGGCGGGCTGACCTTTCCCATGAACGGCACCTCCGTACACTGGTTCAAGAATCTGTTCGAGCAACAGGCAGTGGGAGACATCTGGGGATCGTTTCGTCGCTCGTTTGCACTTGGGCTCATCGTCATGGTGGTCACCGTGGTGGTGTCCGTTATGGGCGGTATGGCTTTCCGGCGGCGGTTTCGCGGTTCTACGTTTATATTTTATCTGGTTATTACCAGTCTTATCATTCCCTCCATACTCATTTCACTCGGTGTCGGTATTCTGTTCAATCTGCTGGATTGGGAAGTCCACTGGTCAACGTCTGCGTTGGGTTCGCAACTGACCTGGACACTGCCGTTTGGTTTACTGATCATGTTTGCCGTATTTAACCGATTCGATGCTCGTTACGAGGAAGCAGCACGGGATCTGGGGGCCAGTCATTGGCAAGTTATCCGATATGTCGTGTTGCCTGTCATAGCCCCGAGCCTTATCGGTGTTGGCTTGTTCGGATTCACCCTGTCTTATGATGAATTTGCGCGAACCCTGCTTACAGCAGGAACCTACAATACTTTGCCACTGGAGATTTACGGCATGACAACCAGCGTGACCACGCCCGTGCTTTATGCCCTCGGCACGCTGACAACGCTGTTCTCATTTTTTATTATCGGCACCTTCATGGCCTTGTTCCTCTGGACTCGACGCAAACTCAGCACACCGGTGCCTGTTGATGCACGGGAGCAGGTCTGACCGTGAAGCTGCTATTTGTTAATCCCAATAGCACAGCGTCCATGACCGAGAAGGTGCGCGAAACTGCCTGTGCTGTTTTGCCGGACCACGTGGACATCATTGCCTGTTCAAACACCGAAGGCCCGGCTTCCATTCAAGGCGCGGAGGATGGAGAGCTCGCCATACCTGGTATGTTGAAGGTCATTCAGTCGGGCCTTGACAGCGGTGTCGATGGCATTGTGATCGCCTGTTTCGATGATACTGGTATAGAGCAGGTGCGCGCCATGTCGGATACACCGGTGCTCGGCATTGGCCAGGCCGCTTATCACGCAAGCATGCTGGCCGGTCATCGATTTTCGGTGGTCACCACCTTGTCTGTTTCCGTTCCGGTACTGGAAGCGAACATCAAGGCGTTCGGGGTTCAGCCGTATTGTTGCAATGTGCGTGCATCCGAGGTACCGGTTCTGGAGTTGGAAAAGCCCGGGTCAGGCGCGGAAGCTCGAATTTCGTTGGAGATTGAACGAGCACTCAACGAAGATCATTGTGAAGCCATAGTGCTGGGTTGTGCCGGGATGACCGATCTGGCCGCCAGGCTTTCCCTTAAGCACAAAGTGCCAGTTATCGATGGCGTCGCTGCTGCTGCTGGCTTGATACACGGTCTGGCTCTGATCAATGCATGAGGAGCACATGAACTGGTAAAATAAGGACCAATGGCCTCACCTGTTTGAGCGCTATACAACTGGCACCTCGTCATTTTTCGCTGCGTTCTCATTAGCGGCAAACTGACTGTCAGGTTCACTCATCAACGACGTGCTTTCAATGGACATTTCCCACCGCACGAGCGTGCCTGTATCCAGACCTGCCCGGTCTGAAACACGCAGAGTCCACACGCCTCGCATGGGTTGCCCGATCATGGCGTTCAGTTCCCCCGGTTCTTCCGAATCGTAGATCATGAACAAATCATCCTGGCTACCTCCGTGCCGGGCATGCAGAATGTCGCGAGTTCCGGAAGGAGCAAGCACCTCAACCAACAGATCTCCAATGTAGGTGTGCGTGATATCGACACTGACAATAAGTCGTTGAACGACGCCTGAAGCGGCAATGATGATGTCGTCGGATACCCCGCCATCAAGATTGTCTGGAATAGCCAGCGCCGGTGCGGATTGACCGGTTGCAATCAATGCCGGGCTTGCCTCACCAACGGTAAACGTCATGGTGTCGCCGGGCTCTGAAATATCAGACACGATCAGGCCCGAGTCACGCCTGTCCCACTCTCTACTGGAAGGGTTGGTGGTACTGGTAATGGCAATCCCCGCCACATCGGCGTAGAGATCTTCACTGTCGCCTTGATTGCGCGGATCGTTTTCAAGATCACGGCGGCCATCGGCTTGCAGCAGTGCGCATTGATAATGTCTGGTTTCAGAACCTTGCTGATATTCATTGGAGCCGAAAATATCGCAGTGATAGATCGCCAGGCCGCTGGCCGGTAGTGCCCGATCAAGTCCTTGCCGCGCGCGATTCTCCACGACGAAGTATTCGTTGGGTTTGCTGGTGCGATACTTCATGACGGTGTTGTAGTCGCCGTGCCTTGCCTGGTATACGCCGCTGACGTTCAAATCGACAACGTTGTCGCACCAACCTGCCAGGTCACGTAAATAAGCGCAAACCGGCGCTGGGCTTCGCCCGAAGTCCAGATGGTTGCCAGACCCCATCAGGCAGTAGCGGCCGATGCCGGCGCTGTCCTGATCGTCGTTATCGCGGCTACCGTAGTCGTACATGTCGGGGAAACGACACAACAAATGACCGTTTTCGTGACAAAACGTACCGATGGTCAGTTCGTCGGGATTACGCCCAAGGCCCGTCAATAGATACAGATTGGTCTTGATACCGCCGTGTGTCACTTCCAGGTAGGAATTGTGTGGCCACAAATTGCCTTGATAAACGCTTTGTCCGGCATACAGGATATTCAGTGCATCAACGATGCCTTCGTTTTGTGAATCAAA
>CALLPU010000348.1 GCA_938016235.1 uncultured Granulosicoccus sp.
TTGTTACTGGTGATCTATCTTCAAACCAATTTGCAAGGACACGAGTGGGCAGCAATTCGCGACAGGTTCAGGTTGAGGGGCAAGCTCAGTTTTTCAATGTCCAGGAGCTGACATCTATATTGCGCGAGGCAGTATCACGAGGAATTGGGAATGCGTGCTAGAGCTCGCCAGCTTAGCTGTATCGCAACGTGAAATGAATAATGCAAACATAATACCGGCGCAAAATAACCAGAGCCAGTATTAGGAGAAGTATTTGCATTCCAATAGAAGTCAATAGAAAACAGATGGGTGGTGTCATACATCAATCGTCAAATGCCGATAACTATTGTTATGTTAAACATAGATAGTTATGCGCATTGCGGGTCTACAGTCTGACAGACCGCTGTAGCTCGTAATACACTTTTCAAACTGGTTGCATACCGCCCTCCTTGCTTGGACCGACATGTTGGGTCCAGGATGCATTCATACTGACTGATGGCAAGATCCAACCCTAGAGAGGCGTTACGTAGTGAACTCTGGAGTTCTTCGACTATTGCCGAAGCTGTCTCTGGCAATCCACACTCGTGAAACGCTACCGTCACCGCTTGTTCGTCAACATCCCCTGCAGACAGCTCATTGCGGTAGTTACCAAAATGTGCAGCTCCATCCAAGTATAGTTCCCCCACCCTTAGCCTGGCTACAGGTTCGAACAACACAGCACATTCGAGGGCGCGTCGACAGTAAACACCCGATGGATGATAATTGCGTGCACACAAGGGCCATACTGTTACGCTGAGTTGAGCGCTGACAGATCCTGCCAGTCGCCAAAGCAAACCGAGTGTCGGCAACTCGTACAGTTCTTGCACTAATACCTCAATCGCAGCGTTGATCAAATCAGCGGGGTTCGAGCGCACTCGTGCTGCTGATTCCATAGCGTCTTGAGCAACGCGTCGTTCTTTATTACCCTAGGCAGAGATGCCGAGATAGTCGCGGACGTGCCGGTGATTTCGGTAGAGAGTCCTTGGTGCAAAATCGCGATCAACAGGCTCTGAGGTACGAGACACTACAGCCACATGCCGAAGGATCGACGTCGGGATATCGCCGGGGTTCGGAAAGTAGCCGAGTATCTCGAATGATTTGAGAAACGTTAAAAGCCAAACGCGAGAACCGCCGGTGCGAGTAACGGACACTGCCCACTCGAGTTCGGCTGCGCGCGGCGTAATGAGCGACTCCACCGTTGCCTGGTCCATTGGCGCGGGAATGTGAGGATAAAAGTTGTCGGCTGCGGCCGTTTGGGTGAAGACATGAGTGCAGTACCGTAACAATGGCACTCGATGAGATCGCAAATCGCACCGCTACATCAACAATTTATTAAGCTTCTATTGAGAAGTGGCCTACTTTTACACGAATCTTCTCGCCCCTTGACTTTGAAGCAAGCGAGACACAGGACGTCACTCTACCCTCTATGGTAAGTCTTGTTAGATCGAACCAATTGGCTTTGCAGTCCGATCCAGACAATTTCGATGATGACGTCGCCTCACCGATTATCAGTTTTTAGTCGGCCGCATTCGTATCGCTGCCTGTGTCAGTACTGCACCGGCAGCACCGCCATCAATAACAGGCACCTCACACACTGGCTGAATCCTGTGAGCGACCCCGGCCATGACGGCACCTAACAGAACCACTACCTCGGCACCTCTTGCCATCACTGCCTGGCACGCTTCAATCACCGTGTTGTCAGCCTCCGTATAAGAATCGGATGAGTAGGCAGATGGTGCTTCAATCGTCTCCCAGGCAGCCAGATCCTCTTTCAAATGGCAGTGGTGTAAATTCTCCCAATACAGCGGTTCAATGGATTTTCCCAGTGACACATAGCCAATTCGACTTCCGTTCATCCTGGCCATCGCGACAGATGCCTCCGTCATTCCAATTACCGGAAGATCCAAGGCTTCTCTTAATGCGTCACGCCCCGAATCGAAAGACACGGCGAGCATAATGCCATCCACGTCCGTCACGTTCATCGCCTTGTCCACAATGGCGTGTGTCGCAGCAACAAGATCGACACGAGTGTATATAACCGGCGGGCCAAGCTCGGGCGTGCCGTCGATCACTTCAACGGATGGATCGAGCGTTCGGCGCATTTCATCCGCTACACGCGTGGTGATTGACTCAGTGGTATTGCCGTTTAAACAGAGAATGCGCATCAGTCTGGTAGCCCCGGTAATGAGCGGGCCAGGTGTTTACCGTGACAATCCTTGTTCACCAGTTGCCGGTTTTCGACAATGACTTGGCCGCGTGAGAGTGTCGTGATCGGCCAGCCGGTAATACCGAAGCCTTCCCACGGTGTGTAGTCAGACCCATGGTGCAAATCACTTTGACGGATCGTTGTCTGGTAGGCAGGATCCCATAGCGTGATATCTGCATCCGAGCCGACAGCCAGTGTACCTTTTGCGGGGTAGAGACCATACAGTTTTGCGTGGTTGGTCGCTGTCAGAGCGGCAAACTGGGAGAGACTGATTCGTCCCTTTACCACGCCTTCCGAAAACAGTATCGGTAAGCGTGTTTCAACACCGGGAATACCATTGGGTATGTGCCGGAAACTGCGTTCTGAGCCCTCTACCTTTTTACCCGAATTGCTGTCGAATACGAAAGGACAATGATCAGAGGAATACAGCTCAAACTCGCCTTGTTCCAAACCGGCCCAACAGGCCGCTTGATTGGCTTCGTCTCTGGGTGGTGGCGAGCAGACATACTTGGCACCCTCGAAGCCGGTGCGATCCAGATCCTGAGCAGTCAGTGTGAGGTACTGGGGACAGGTTTCAGCATGGACTCGAACGCCGCGCAGTCGTGCACGACGAATCTCATCCAGAGCTTCGCCGTTGGACACATGCACAATCGTTAACGGTACACCTGCAATCTCGGCAAGTGAAATCGCCCGATGAGTTGCTTCCCGCTCAACCGGTACAGGTCGTGTTGTAGCATGATGATAAGGCGCGATATCACCGACCATTTCGGCTTCATCACGTAAAAAATCAATTGCGTCTTCATTTTCCGCATGCACCATCACCATGGCACAGTGCCGTTTGGCAACTGCCATGACATCCAGGATTTCCCGATCACTGAGTCGCATGCCGGGATAGGTCATAAAGACCTTGAACGAGCTATGACCCGCTTCGAGTAGTGCTGGTAAATGCTGTCCCAGCGTTTGCGAATCCACTTTATTTACGATGAGATGGAAGCTGACATCGATGTGACAGTTACCGGACGCTTTTTCATGATAATCATCAACGGCTTCACGCAGGTTCTGGTCGTCTTCGGCCAGGCAGAACGGCATGATGGTGGTATTGCCACCAAACACCGCCGAGCGAGTGGCGCTTTCAAAATCATCGGCCATGACGATACCAGGGCCAGACGGTTGCGAGATGTGCACATGGCTGTCTATCCCACCCGGTAGTGCATAAAGTCCTTCGGCTTCAAGGGTGCGTGCCGCGTCCCCAAGATCCAGTCCCAGTGCCTTGATGACGCCATCTTGAATACCGATATCCGCTCTGCTGACATCGCTCGCACTAACGACCTCAGCGCCCTTGATAATCAGATCGTATTGCATGTTCTCTCCTGGTCGGTCTGAATTCTGGTAAGCCCATAGCCTCTCGCCAACAACTGGCAATCTGCTGCCGGGTAGCAAACCATACATCACCTTTGCTGGACATATGTTCGAGCAAGGCCGCCAGGCCACCGATTCGGGCTGGCCGTCCAATCGTGCGCAGATGCAGACCGATGGACAACATTCGCGCCTGTTGACCACCCTCGCTTTCCTGCCAAAGCTGGTCAAAAGCCGCAGCACAGTAGCGTGTAAAATCATCGCCAAACACGAACGGTCCCCCGGGTCTGAACCGCATGTCGTTGGTATCAAACGCATAGGGTACAACCACGTGATGCCGATCGCCGTGCAGTTCTATCCGTGGCGCATCATCATCGTAGGCGTCTGAGTCATAGAGAAATCCGCCGTGTTTCAGTAAAAGTTGTCGCGTGTTGGCACTGCTGGCTGAACGCGTATGCCAGCCAACCGGGGCGACACCGGTAATCGCCGTCAGCACGTCGTACGTTTTATCAATAATGGCTTTCTCTTCATCGATGCCAAGCGATGAATGCGTCTGCCAGATCCAGCCGTGGCAGCCTACTTCATGGCCTCGGGCCACGACGTCCTTCATCAGCCAGGGCATCCGCTGTGCTGCGCGTCCACAAGTAGAGAACGTAGCCGGTACCCGATACTGATCGAGCAGTTCGACTATGCGTTTGTAACCCGCTCTCGGTCCGTAGCCAAAGTGACTTTCCATGCAAGGGTCCACGTGCCCCATGACCTGCTCAGCCGCTTCATAAACACCTTCGTTCTCGCTATCACCATCGCCGATGGAGCGTTCTGCGCCCTCTTCCACATTCACGACAATGGACACAGCCACCCGTGCAGCTTTTGGCCACGGTGCTTCCGGGTAGCCGGTCCAGTAGCCTTGTAAGTTGCGACGATCACCATGATGATCGCCCACCTTGAAAATGTATGGATTATCCGGAGTAGTCATCGGTGGCTGTTTGCGCTTGAAATCAGTCTATTGCCGCTGCAAGGAGAACTCGACCGGCCACATGACAATCTAGGGTGAGTACAATCAGTAAATGATTGGGCCCAAGTCCCCAGGCATCCCCGAAACCAGCGAGCACAGATGGCACACCGGAGAAGGCCATCGCCACTGATAAAAACGCAGCACCTGCCAGAATTAAGGCAGGCCTGCTTCTGTAATATTCTTGTCAATGTATTACTGTTGCAAATCCTTCAGCATACAGGCCGACGTATAGTCAGAGGCGATAATCCATTCGGCTGCCAGCAACGGCGTGGTGGCTACTGCAAGGATAGCGCAAACGAGTGCTCTGTGGATCAGCGTAACCATGGGTATTGACTACCTGTGTTCAACTAGTTGATGGAACTCTGGCGATAAAAGGGTTGCAATGCATCAGGATCAAAATAGTCGTCATAGAATTTCTGCACATGCGGCAGCAGCTTCTTGGACAGACCTCGGCGTTCAACTTCTTCATCAGTCAAGGCACGGGTCAGATCCATGCGAAGTTGCTCCAGCGCCGCTTCTCGATCAAGACGGGTAAACGAACCTTCTTGATAAATCACCTCACCGCCGCACATGACCAGATCAACTCCGTTGGTCTTACCACGCTGAATCACTGCGTCAAGCAAAGGGTAGTCAGGGTCCAGGTAGGGGTACTTGATTTTGTCCCAATCAATCAACACAAGATCAGCGGCCATACCCGGTTCAAGCCGGCCGATAGTGTCGCGAAAGGCGGTCGTCGCGGCACCACCTGAAGTGGCCATGCGAAGAACCTGAGATGAGGTCGGCACCGAATCATCCACGCCCGGCGTACGATGTGCATTGAGCACCATGCGCATCTCCTGCAGCATGTCGCGATCATCATTAATGCCAGCTTCATCCATCCCCATGGCGGTATTCACACCGTGAGCTTCCCACACGTTGAGAGGGCCAACGCCGGAGCGCAGTCGAAAGTTGGATGAGCAGTTGTGACATATATGGGTGCCCGATTCTGCAACCCGTTCTATATCCGACTGGTTTAACCAAACGCCGTGACCAATCGTCATCCGCGGACCCAACAATCCGAAGCGGTCAATGTACTCAAGCGCCGTACAACCACCGCGCCGACGAGCGTATTCTTTCTGAAACGCAGTCTCGACCAGATGCATATGCATCGGGCTATCGTATTTTTCCGATGCCTCGGCAAGCCGCTCGAGGGCAACATCCGAACACCAGTGCAAATTAGCGGGTGCGAGCTGGATTCCGGTTCTGTTGTGCGATGCATGTTGCGAGTGCAATGAGTCAAACATGTCCATGAAATCATCTAGATCCATCCCGAAACGGGAAAAATGACGTTTCATGGACGGTTGAATATCGTCCGGTAGAGAAGCGACGAACTCGTCGTCGTCCATATACACCAACCGGTTCTGATCTCTGAGCGCAAACGAATAACTGACACGCATGCCGACGTCGTTGTAGGCGCGTATAACATCGTTGGCGCCATCGGTGACCTGGGTCAGATTGCCAGGAATCCAGCCATGAATATGTTGCACGGTTGTCACGCCTGAAGCAATCATTTCGAAGGCGGAGTACAGCGTATCAAGGTACAAATCAACCGCGCGACACACCAGTCGGGTGATAAACCACAGTTCCAGTGGCATATCCGGACTACCCAGCTGCACGGGTGTCAAGCCAATATGATGATGCCCGTTGACCATCCCGGGGATCACCACTTGCTTGCCGTCACCGTGCACAGGTAGGTTGGGATGTTGTTTACGCAAGTCCTCGTATTGACCAATGGCGCTGATTTTGCCATCTTCGATGAGTATCCCTGCGCTATCGATCTGGTTCCATGTATGCCTGTCGTTTACACCGGTGATCAGATGGGCGGCACGAACAATACTTGCATTCATAGTGATCCACTAATTGATGGTAGTGTGGCTGGACGCTTGCTCATAAAATCGCTTCCTGCTCAGCAAACGCACGTTCCACTTCGCTACTTAAAAGCTCAGTCAGCTGCATGCGTAATTGCATGGCTTCAGTAGAAAACTGATCACGCGGTCTGGGCAAGTCGATAGGCACAATTTCTTTTACCGTTCCCGGCCGACTGGTAAACACAACAACTCGATCAGCCAGGGCGATGGCCTCATCAATGTGATGGGTAACGAACAATACGGACGCATTGGACGTGCGCCAGACGTCCAGCAGGAAATCCTGCATCTTGGCGCGTGTCTGCACATCGAGCGCTGCGAATGGCTCGTCCATGAGTAAAACCTTCGGCTTCATGGCCAATGCTCTTGCCACGGCGACTCGTTGTCGCATGCCACCTGACAGCTCGTCGGGTCTTTTGTCCATGGCCGCTAACAGCCCCACTTTGCTGAGCACATCCTCGGCTACAGCGCGACGTTCTTCAGCATTGGCCGATCCCAGTGACAACCCAAACGTGACATTTTGACTCACGGTCAACCAGGGGAACAAAGATGATTCCTGAAAAATCAAACTGCGCTCGGGTGCCGGCTCTCGCACCGGCTTGCCAAATGCGTTTATCTCACCGGCTGTGACTGACTCGAGCCCGGCACACAGATACAGCAACGTTGATTTACCGCAGCCTGATGGTCCGAGCAGTACTACAAACTCTCCTGCTTTGACCTCAAGATCCAGTGACACCAGTGCCTCATGCGCGCGATCAGTACCCTGCGCCCAGATCTTGCCCACGTCTTTGCAAACAATTGCGTTATCGGGAGTGCTATTCATTGGAATATTCAGCCAAGACTCCCTTGTCCTTTGGGGACCCAATACAGAATTTTGGATTGCAACAGGCGCAGCGCGTAATCAAACAGGAAGCCGGTAATACCAATCAGCACGATGGTAAAGAACACCAGGCCAGGGTTAAACGTGTTGCGCGCCAGCATGATGACCTGACCCAGTCCATACCCAACCCCGGTTGCCTCAGCGATGAGTACCACCATCCAGGCACCAAACAGATTCAGTCTAAGCACCACCAACAAACCGGGCAGGATTGCGGGCAGTACCACGCGCGTGTAAGTCTGTAGCTTGGAAGCGCCCATGGTTCGAGCGACATTCAGATAATTCACGTTGACACTATCAATTTGCGTAATCGTGGCCAGTGTCATCGTAAAGAACAATGCAATGAACACCATGAAAATGGCCGGTGCATCACCAATACCAAACAGAAAGATGGCCACAGGCAGCCAGGCTATCGGAGACACCGGTGCTAACAACGTAATGGTTGGCAAGGTGAGTTTGCCGAACAAGCTCCAGTAGCGAATAGCAATACCAGTGGCTATGGATACGACGGCAGCACAGAGCAACCCGAGCATTACTCGGTAGGTTGACGAGAAGATGGTAATAAGAACAGCCATACCGGGCGACGGTGCATCGGACGTACCCGTGCCTATTTGCCAGCGCTGTGCTGTATTAAAGTTCTTGGCCTGCGACGGTAGGTCGCCCATGAACACATGCGGCGGCGGCAGAAGCTTGGGATCAGCCCATCCCATGAACCAGGCAAATTCCCAGATAAGCGTGAACAGCCCTACGGACAAGAACGTCCAACCGATACCGGGCAAAAGCTTCTTGATCCTTTCAGAGCCTGGGAACCGGGATACAGGAACCCCTGCTCCGGATTCCACACTGCCAGATTCTGCCGCCGATTGTTGCATCAGGCTGATTTGACTTTCAACGAATCATGCAAGTCCTGATTCTCTGCAATCACCTCTTCGAGCATGGTCCAGTCTATGGCCTCAACACCCGGCTTCTTCTTGATGTATCCCATCTCGATCAGGCTATCGGTACGGTTCAGAATGAAATCGGTGTTCATACGTTGATCAACCATGGGCGGCTGCTTAGTGGCACCGATAATCGCGTTCTCCATGGAGGTCTTGTAGTAGGTGCCCACCACCTCTTCAAGCACTGTCTGTGTATCCTGCTCAAAAGCAGCCTGCGAAATCATCATGGCCTTGATCAGGGCTTTGACACCGTCTCGATTTTCTGCAATCAAGCTATCACGTACGCACAACACACAGTCTGTATAGTTGGGTCCATAAATATCTTTGCCGTCTGATAACAGATGACTACCCTCAACGTCTTGTAGCAGTGAAGTTGCATACGGCTCGATGGTGCAAATCCAGTCCAGAGCGCCAGCCTTGAATGCCTCAACAGCTTCTGGAGTGTTGCCCACGTAGCGCACATCAACATCCGACATCGCAACACCGTTGGCCTTGAGGTAGTCATACGGCAGTACCTCCAGAGTATCCAGTTGGAAGGTTCCCAGTGTTTTCCCTTTTAGCTTCTCCGCGCTATCAAGCCCTGGCTGACTGACAATGGCGCAGCCTTCGATGCCTGATCCTGCCGCAATCTTTATCGGTGCACCGGCGTCGTACAGCGCAACAAAACTTGTATAAGGCAGTACGCCAACGTCAACAAGGCCTGCCCCCAGAAAGGTGACGTGTTCAGCAAAGGTAGGTGTGTTGACGAATTCCAGTGTCAAGCCGTCAGCCTGAGCTGTTTGCCTTGCATGGCTAAGAAACAATGGCAGGTTGCAAAAGCCAGTACCGTGGGTGGATTTGACGCTTGATGCAGCTGATGCCATGCCGGGGAACCCGCTGCCTATGGTCAGCGCCATGGCAGACGCCACACCAGCTTTCAACACGCCACGCCTTGATAGTTTCAACCGTTCTATTTCACTGAATGTGTTGGCGGGGAAACTACGATTTCCGTGGGATTCACACATATTCTTTCCTGGTTGCCCTGCAGGGGCATGTTTGGGTTAATGGATTCGTCAGGATGTTTTGGCCTGTATCGGATGCTCAAGCTGGCGCTGCTGAGAAGAGACTAATTAAATCAATCGCCACTTGTATAGTGCTCAATTTTCAGCACGACGCTTCCAAAAAAGCAGCAGTGAACTGAGACTTTTTGGTACAGACTGATTGTCGACGCAAGCGCTCCACGGCGCTGATCCCACGAGTCAGGTCCGGAGAAATCAATCAATCAATGCAGAAGATGGCTACCAAGCGGCTCGGTATGCTTACGCCGTCGTCCAACAGTGTTCTCGAGCCAGTGACGACAGCGATGCTCCACGATGTGGCCGATGTGAGTGTTCATTTCAGCCGTTTTCGTGTGTTGAGAATCTCATTGGATAGTGATGCATTACAACAGTTTACCAATGACCCAATGCTCGAAGCAGCGCAGTTGCTGGCAGATGCCAGGACGGATGTGATTTGCTGGAACGGTACATCCTCCGGCTGGCTGGGCTTCGATAGTGATGAGGATTTGTGTCATCAGATTAGGCAGCACAGCGGCACTCCAGCGTGCACATCAGTGCTGGCGCTCAATGAGATCCTGAAACTGACACACGCCAATAAGATTGCCTTCGTCACCCCGTATATCGATGAGATCCAGAGCGCAATAATCAAGAACTACAGCGAGGCAGGGTTTGAGGTGGTTGCGGAAGAACATTTACAAGATGCCGGAAATTTTTCGTTTTCTACCTACACAGAACAGAAAATCATAGAGCTATGCCGCAAAGTCGCCGTGCACAAGCCCCAGGCTATTTGCATATTCTGTACGAACTTTCGCGGTGCAGCAGTCGCTCGGTTAATTGAGCAGGAAACCGGAATACCGGTGTATGACACGATAGCGACTGCCTTATGGAAATCGCTTCGCCTGTCGGGCGTTGACCCTTCTGTTGTTACGGGATGGGGGAGCGTGTTCAATGTCAAATAGCCCTGCTGCACGAGATCTTGTTGGCTACGCAGGCAATCCGCCCGAAATAATCTGGCCGAACGGGGCTCGTGTTGCTGTCTCCATCGCTGTCAATTTCGAAGAAGGGGCTGAACAGCAAATTGGTGACGGAGACTCAACGTCCGAGCGCATAGGAGAGGTAATCAGTGTTGTTAATCCGGGTGTTCGGGATTACGGACAGGAGCAACTGTTTGCTTATGGCACACGTGTCGCTATCTGGCGATTCTTGAATGCACTGGAACGCTATAAAACCCCAGCCACATTTTTCTTCTGCGGACGTGCGGTCAGTAGAAATGCTGAGCTGGTTAAGCACATAAGCACTTGTGGGCATGAACCGGCCTGCCACGGATGGTTCTGGCGACCACACTCAGACTACAGCGATTCTGCCACCGAGAAGGCGGATATAGAACGTTGTATTGATGTAATTGAGCAGGCCTGTGGGCAGCGCCCTGCAGGATTTTTTTGCCGCGGATCAGAAAGCCAATGGACTCGACAACTGTTGGCCGAATGTAACTTCAGCTATACATCCAATGGGTTTGATGATGATTTGCCCTATCCAGACCCATCTGGCTTGACAGTTGTACCCTATAACCTGGATTGCAATGACATGAAGTTCTTTCATCCCAATGGCTTTGTCCATGCGCAAGACATGATTGATTATGTCCAGGATGCGTTGACTCAACTGTTGGAAGAATCCCGCCACGGTAAATCCTCCACCCTCTCTGTTGGTTTTCATCTGCGGATCAGCGGCAGACCAGCCAGGTTTCGCGCTTTTACCAGTTTACTCGATCATATAAACAGCCTTGGCAGCAGCGTCTGGGTGGCGACTCGTGGCGATATTGCCGAAGCTTTTAGTCACAGCATCAGCAAGGGGACTGCTTAGAGGATCGAATGCTCCACTAGTCACCTGATAAACACTATTAGTCCATCAACGTATTCGTTTCGATACATTACTACATACATTCACACATTCGTTCATCAAATTAACAAAGGAGAACCACATCCATGCGTTCATACAGACAATTGATCAAACCCTGCCTGATAAGCAGCATCACCAGTATCGCGTTAGCCCTGTGTGCTTCAGCACAGGCGGAAACATCAATCAGGGCCACGGGCCTGGTGTCTACACACAAGTTTCACACTCAACTTGAGAAGGAGTTTTACGGAACGCTATCGGAGAAATCCGGTATTCCGCTAGCCATCAACTTCAATCCACTAGATGTGGTTGGCGTTGACATGCAGGATACGTTGCGCATGGTTAAAAGCGGTGCGTTTGATATCGTTCAAAGTACCGTAGGTGCAGCGGCTCGTGACGACGCGTTTTTGGAAGGTGTCGACCTGATTGGTGTGTCTACATCAATGGATCAGTTAAAGCCTGTCATCGATGCCTTCAGACCTGAACTGGAAAAACGGGTTGCGGAGAAATTCAATGCCAAGGTACTCGGCTTGTGGCCTTATGGTCCTCAGGTCTTCTACTGTAATGCAGAAATAAATAGTCTTGAAAGTCTGGCGGGACTCAAGGTGCGCTCTTACACAGCCTCCATGTCAACCCTGCTGGAGTCGCTGGGTGCGACACCTGTGACGATGAGCTTCAAAGAAGTCTACCCGGCATTGCAACGTGGCGTTGTGGATTGTGCGATTACCTCACCCACGTCCGGCAATACTGGCAACTGGCCCGAAGTGACCACACACTTTTTACCGCTGGGTATTTCCTGGTCGGTTAACGGACATTTCATGAATCTGGATAAATGGAATAGCTTCAGCGAAGCTGAACAAGCTACATTGACGGAAGCATTCGCCGGATTTGAACAGGGCTTCTGGGATCTTGCCTCTGAAAACAACGGATGGGCCATTGCCTGTAACACCGGTGGTGAAGGCTGTCAAAACTACACAGAGTTTGACATGACCCTGGTGGAGCCAACTCCCGCCGACCAGGAAATGGTCACCAAAGCGACGATGGAAAACGTACTGCCTGGTTGGGCTGAGACGTGTAATGAAAGTTTCTCCGAGTGCACGGCAATCTGGAATTCAACGGTGGGCAAGGAACGGGATATACGACTGTAACGCTTCCCATGCGTGAATCTGCGCCAGTACACATTGTCAACTACGTCACCAGGCTAACCGGCATTGTGTCCGGTTATGCCTATCTGGCTTTGTCGTTACTGATCGTGTTTGAAATACTGGGTAGAAAGATACTCAACGTCTCCGTGCAAGGCGTTGATGAAATAGGCGCGTATGTTGTTGCGATTACTGGCGCATTCGGAATGTCGCTGGCTGCATGGAACCGAGCGCATACAAGAATCGATGTCTTATTGGCACGCCTGCCACTAAGAACGCGTTCCCTGTTGGACTGCATGGCTTATCTGGCGTTGGCACTCGGCGCCCTGTTCATCGCTTCGATGGCGTGGAGAGTTCTTAGTGAGACCATCGCGTTCAAATCGGTTTCCTCGACACCGCTGCAGACGCCATTGTGGATACCACAGTTGATGTGGTTTACAGGTCTGTTGTTTTTCAGCTTTGTCGCGGTGTTCATGTGTATCAGAGGTTGCCTGTTGTTTGTCAAAGGTTCGCCGGAGGCCTTGCATTTTCTGGCACCTACCAGTGTTCGTGAAGAAATCGAGGATGCGGCCAAATGATTGATGTGCCAGGGGCCGCACTCGGTTTTCTAATCATGCTCGGACTGATGTTCTCCGGGCTACACGTCGGGATAGCCATGCTGTTCACCGGCATTATTGGCGCGATGGTGTATTTCGGTCCGGCTGTGCTGTTCAGCTTTGGCACCACTCTTTGGTCAGTCATGAATGATTTCCTGCTGACCACCATTCCGCTATTTGTACTTCTCGGTGAGTTACTCCTGCGATCCGGTATCACGCGCAACATGTACAACAGCCTGTCAGACTGGTTAAACCGGCTTCCGGGAGGTCTGCTGCACACGAATATTGGCGCCTGCTCCCTGTTCGCTGCCGTGTCCGGCTCGTCTGTGGCGACGGCTGCGACCATCGGTACCGTGGCGCTGGAAGAATTTGATCGACGATCCTATTCAGAATCACTGGTACTAGGCACCATTGCAGCTGGTGCCACGCTGGGCATACTGATCCCACCGTCTGTAAATCTCATTATCTATGGTGCACTCACCAACACATCCATTGGACAACTGTTTGCCGCTGGAATTCTTCCCGGTATTGTGTTGACGTTGACGTTCATGGCCATCATTGTGGTCATTGCATTGATCAAACCCTCGATAGCAGAACGTTCAACCACGGTCCCCCCCCTTCGTGACCGACTGATTCGACTTAAGCATCTGCTACCACCGCTTGGTATTTTTGTTGTGGTGATGGGCGCTATATATGGCGGTTGGGCGACGCCGACTGAGGCTGCAGCGATCGGTGTGGTACTCGCTTTCTCGCTGGCGCTCAGTAACCGACATTTCACGCTGAAAACACTGCATGAGGCGTTCATATCCACGACTAAGACAACAGCCATGTTGTTGCTTATCATCACAGCGGCATTTTTTCTGAATTTCATTGTGGGTATTCTGGGGGTTCCTCAGGCAATGACTACTTATGTCACGCAGCTGGGGCTAGGGCCAACCGAAATGATCTGGTTGCTCGTGCTCTTTTATCTGGTACTGGGCTGCTTCCTTGAAACCTTGTCAATGATGGTCGGCACCATACCAGTGGTCATGCCCATCGTTCTTCTGCTGGGCATTGATCCCGTCTGGTTCGGAATATTCCTGGTCATCATGATGGAGCTTGCGCTTATTACGCCGCCTGTGGGGATGAACCTTTACGTGGTACAAGGTGTGAGGGGTAAAGGGCAATTGAGTGATGTTTACCTGGGCATCACGCCCTTTGTTGTCGCCATGCTGATGGTGGTCAGTCTTATTATCGCCTTTCCCAGTATCGTCATGGTGATTCCGGAATTACTCTATTGATGGGTACCCTTTCAAGCACCCCTCCAGAGGAACCACAGGCTTGATAAGCGAGGCGAATCAAGCGAGAGAGACAGGGCATCACCATGAAAGGCCTTGATACGGCAGCGCGTCTGTTTGATCAGCTGGCAACTGAGACGGCTGATCCACCGGGAGTTACCCGTGCCAGTTTCGGATCCGGCGAAGCCATTGCGCACGCGATGATCGTCGCAGAAGCAAAACGCATTGGTCTGGACTACCACCATGATGCAATTGGCAATCTCTATGTGACCCTGAAGGGGTTGAATCGCGAGAGCCCTTGCTTGATGATGGGTTCGCATCTGGATAGCGTTCCACATGGCGGCAACTTTGACGGCGCTGCCGGGGTGCTTGCAGGCCTGGCGATACTCGAAGCACTTACCGATACGCCCACACCCCCCTTTGATATCACACTGATGGCTATCAGAGCCGAGGAAATGATCTGGTTTCCAGAACATTATCTGGGTAGCCGCGCTGCTTTTGGTTTGCTGCCTGCTGACTCGGGAACTCGCCTGAAACGTTCGGATACCGGCATGACACTTGAGCAGCATATGCAGGAGGCTGGTTTTAAACCTGAACTGATCGCCCAGCACCGACCAACGCTGACTGCCTCCGGGATTCGATGTTTTCTGGAACTACATATTGAACAAGGACCGGTGCTCGCTGAGCTCGATATTCCGGTGGGTATTGTCACGGCCATACGCGGCAACAAGCGCTATCGCTATTGCAGCATTTCCGGGCAGACAACGCATGCCGGAGGAGTGCCACGACGCTGTCGCCGTGATGCGGTATTGGCAGGAGCTGAACTTATTGGCACGCTTGAAACGGAGTGGATCAAGCTGGAGTCTACGGGCAAAGACTTGGTGTTGACGGTTGGCGAATTCTTCACGGATCAGAATCACCACGGCATTACCAAGGTACCGGGACACGTATCCTTTACGTTGGACTTCAGAAGCGCTGATTCAGCCACTCTGCAAGCATTTGACGAACAGCTTATTGACACCGCGAAGCGTATCAGTGAAGAGCGGCAAGTAAACGTCGAGCTAGGCAACTCGACCCATGCTGCTGATGCACCGATGGACCCTGAACTGATCCAGGAACTCACGGATGCAGCCAACCGATGCAACATTCCGATTCATCACATGGCATCGGGCGGTGGTCACGATAGCGCCGTTTTCGCCAGTCAGGGTATCCCGACCGCGATGCTGTTTGTGCGTAACTACCACGGTAGCCACAACCCCGACGAAAGAATGGATAGGCCGGATTTTGAAACTGCCTGCCACGTCATGCTTGAGTGGATACGCCGTTACATTGAAGTTCGTTCTTAGTTCGCGCAGCGGTCGTTACGAAAACTGGAAACGGATGCCATATCGAATTGATTGCTGTGCCAGACGCTTATCCAATGTCCATAGTTGACACCCTGTAGTAAGTACGCAAGACGCCAATAGTGAAACATTTACCCAACCACAACCCGTCCCGTATAGTTCATCCTGCTCAATGAGTTCAAGGGTTTCTGCATTGGTAGCAATCTGGACACTCGCAGCCATGAGGCGCGAATACCTGACCATATCAGCAGCAACAATGGTTGTGAGTCGACGATCCATGCAGCACTCCCACCCTGAAAAAGCGATTAAACAAGCACGTAAAGCAACATATTAAATCGAGGTCAAATTATCCATCCTTGATCCTCAATCGTCCGACTATTTAACAGCGTATACCGGACACTCAAAACCACATTGCCTCACTCACGCGAGTGTCTAGTGTTGGCTGATGTGCCACCTTGTAGACCTTACCGAAAACGCACAAATAGATCAAATCGCGACTAGTATCAATACCAAGTTAAAATATCCCACCCGTTACAGACCAGGATGTTACCGACATTCTCACGGCAATCGATGCGGGCCTGTCGGTAGCGAAACCAGCATGATGATTCCCTCTTCCAGACGATCTGAACGATGATGAACGCCAATACTAATTATGTCTGCTTACTTGGTACCAAGGGTGGGCCTGCAATCCGACCTGGATCTACCAATCCGACGTCAAACTTACTGAGATTGGCTGGTCAACAAATCGTGGTGGACTGTGGTCTGGGGGTGACTCGCGGTCTTGTGGATCAGGGGATGCAGTTGCGTGATCTAGCCACGGTCTTTATCACGCACTTGCATTCAGATCATTATCTCGAGTTCGGCCCATTGATCCACACCGCGTGGACTGCTGGATTAAAAACACCGGTTGACGTATATGGTCCTGCCGGGTTTGACCGCTACTGGACACAGTTTATCGAGTCCATGCGCGATGATATTGACTTGCGAATAGTCGATGAAGGTCGTCCTGATATCGCATCTCTGGTACGGATTCATGTTCTGCATGAGGGCGAGGTGCTCAATGATGGCGGCATCACTGTTACCGCCATGAAAAACACCCACCCGCCACTGGTAGAGACTTTCGCATTGTCGTTCATGAGCGATGATGGGCACGTGGTTTTCTCCGGTGACACCGCTTATTTACCTGCACTAGCGGAGTTTGCCAAAGGCGCAGACTTATTGATTCATGAAGCCATGCTCGAAGCTGCCCTGCCCGCGCTGTTTGCTCGGATAGGTAACGTCGATAATCGCCTGTACGAACACTGGATGCGATCTCACACTCTTGCTCAAGATGCCGGAAAAATCGCCACAGCCGCCGGCGTTTGCGCATTGGCATTGAATCATTTGATCCCAGCAG
>CALLPU010000349.1 GCA_938016235.1 uncultured Granulosicoccus sp.
GCGAGAAAGAGTGCCTGTCACAAAGGGTACGTTTGCAGAGGGGCCGCGAGCCGCGTTGCCTCGTGCATCCTCCTGTATGTCTGTGCGTAGCGCTGCAACCAATGCCGTCATGTTTTCTTCGTAAAAAGGCGCACAACGTGAGCGCGAGTCCTCCTCGCCTTGATGCCAGAGAATGCCGCGCAGGATGCCACCAGTCTGGCGGAGGGTTTCATTCACGCGTGCTACCGCTCGATCAAACAGTAGTGTGTTGCCCAGATCCGGGTTGTCTGGTGTCGGGGTTGCGTTCCATTGCGCTATGCGACCCGAACTGTCGCAGAAACCTGTACCTGACCAGGCTGCCGGTACCAGTACGATGTTACGGGAGGTTGCCGGCAGTGCGCTTTTCGCAAAGCTCAGTGCCATGCCAATTCGAGTGCCTTCTTTAGACATGCTGTCTGGATCAATCGGTTCATGCAATGGGTCTTGCGCCGTGACGATGGCCGGTGATGAGAAATTCAGACCGGTGTTTGTATAGTCACCGTCTGCAGGGTACAGCGTTACGTCATTTGCACGTACGTTAGCCTGGCGGATTCTCAAGTCTGGCTCATCCAGCCCGCCTGCGTTTGCTTGTTTGGCACCGGCTTCACTCGAGCCCACCATGTTGCTCTGACCAATCAACAGGTACACATCATCCAGCGCTACCGGCGTTACAGCGATAGTCACACTTGCAGTTTGTGTCTCTGTGCCATCGGTGGCTGTCACGATGAATCGCCGTTGTTGAGGCAGAATGGGCAGAACATCTATCGCCAGGGTCAGGGTGAGTGAGGTATCGAGACTGTTGTCTGTGAGAGTGTCGTTTGAAAACGCTGTGGCTATTCCTTGCGCATCAGCGGGGTTGGCAGCCTCAACGCTAAAGCTGATCGGTTCACGTGCTTCGCCATTACGCTCAAGTGCTATCGGAATCTGGACGCCTTGTGCATCACCTTCCACCAGATTGTATGCTGACTGAGTAATGCTGATGGTGAACGGTGCGGCTTGCGGGGGTTCGTCATCGGAAACGCTCAGCGTGATCATCTGGCTGGTGCGCAGTGATGTGTCTTTCAAATCAAACGCGGTGATTGTTATGTCATACACGCCAACGTCTTCGATGGTTGGTTGCCACGTTAGTGAGCGGCTACCATTCTGATTGTCAATGAACTGGACGCCGGCAGGCGGATCGCTGATCAGTATTCCTGCCGCCCCACCGTCCAGATCGACGGGGCGAAGCAGCAGCTCCAAGGCCTGACCCACCTGCAGGTTCTGATCGGATAGATCGCTGAAGAACGGCGGCTGATTGGCTTCCCCTAATAAACTGAGCGGTGCCGATCTGGCGGAGAAATTACCGAAGTTGTCAAACGCTGCAATCGAGTAGGCAAACGCTGCACCGGCGGTAACGACATCGGTATACCGAGTTTCAAACACAGTCGTCAGGTAGTTGTTATTTCGGTAGACGTTGTAGCCAGCGACAGCAACGTCGCTGGTGGATGCCTGCCAGGTAAGCTGCACGCTAGCGTCACCGTTTGCGGTAGTGGTCTCACCGGTCAGCTCAGTTGGCACACTGGGAGGTGTTCCAGGGTCTGTCTCTTCGGTACCCACCGGGAGTGTCAGACTCTCCGATGCGATAGAGAAATTGCCGTCGAAATCAAACGCCACTACTGCAAAGGCGTTGCTGCTTCCGGCGTCTACCGTGCCGCGGTATTGCGTGGAAAACCGCGTGGCGATGTACTGGCGGTTTCGGTAGATGTTGTAGCCAGCAACGCTTTGATCATCTGTGGATGCTTCCCAGTTCAACGTGATGGCGTCCGATGCGCTGCCTGCCTCCACTGAGCCCTGCAGGGCACTAGGAACGCTTGGCGGTAGCGTGGTATCCACCGGGCCAGGGTCGGGCAGCACGATGCGTTCGGAACGGGCTGAGAAATTGGTGCGCACATCGAACGCCACAACATACCAGGAGTGAGAATCGTCGCCGATGTCAGCGCGACTGAAGAACGGATCGCTGACGGTGGAAAAGTACTGGTTGTCCCGATACACGTTATAGCCAAGAACGGCCTCGTCATCGGTAGATGGCTCCCAGCTTAGCGAGACAGTGCCGTTGTCCAGAGTGCCGGTTAGCTCTGTGGGGATGGATGGTGGAATGGTCAGGTCATCAGGAACGAGAGACTCCGGTAGCGTCAAGCTGCTGGAGGCTGCGGAGAACCTGCGCGGTGCCTCGTCGAAAGCGACGATGTAGAACGAATACAGTGTGTCGGGCTCCAATTGGCGCGTGTATGCATTGGTGCGAACCGTATTGCGGTACTGGTTGTTGATGTACACGTTGTAGCCTTCGACGGAGTCGTCGTCATCGGGGACATCCCAGGTGAGCGACACGCGACCATCTACCAGCGTGCCGGCCAGATTTGTCGGCGCGTCGGGTGGGGTGCCGCCGGCGGTGGCTGGCATCCAGGCGAGTACGGCATAGAGGGCGCAGAGCAGGGCAGCCAGGCCGCGACAAGCAGCTTTGGTTGAGCTGTAACAGGGATGCAAGGTGAGAACGCTCCGAGGCAGGGACGAAAAACAGCTGTGAATGGTTGGTTAGTCCACGAAAACTGTCAATCATTCCACGGCTACCTTCGCTACATCGTCACAATTTGCCTGTGACGCTTGACACCGACCCCCGCACACCTTAATCTTCGCTGCCGTTGTGGGGCTATAGCTCAGCTGGGAGAGCGCTTGCATGGCATGCAAGAGGTCCGCGGTTCGATCCCGCGTAGCTCCACCATATCTTCTGACGGTTGTTAAAACCCAGCGCTGAACGTCACCTCTCCGCGAACCGCAGACCACGGTCCGCGACGGAAGGCCGCCCCGCCGGATTGCCGGCCCAGTCGATCCCGCATAGCTCTACCATTAACGGTTTCAGGCGTGTCCATCGCCGTCCAAAATTCCTCTAAATCCTTGATGCAGAAACGTCTAGTCATCAATGGACATCAATAGGGTGAAAATTCAGGGTTCCATCGACCTATGGTGGGAATAGGTTGATTACTTCGACATGATTGTCTGATGTGTCGATATAAACCGATTTCGTCGACATATGGGTGAAGATAGGTTGATCGCATCAACATGTCGATTGTCGGTTAGCGGTCGCGCTCTGGAATTCAGTTAACGCGGAGCTTATGGATTTAAGAGGGCACTTCAGCGCGTGAAGCGCCATTCCCAACAATAAAGGGGCAATTGCGATTTTATAGTGGCAAATTGGCCTTTATAGGGCTATTATGTATTTTTAAGGTGTCGTTTTTGCAGCGTAAAGGGTTATATTTTGCCTTAAGAGGTGTTTTTTGGTGAAAATGCTACCCACAGTCAGGATCGAATCAACCTAGAAAATCCCTCACTTGGCAAAATGGATCACAAGTACCGACAACGATGCAAAGCAGGTTGGATGGAATCTACCGAGTGAAAACTAAAACTGACGATGCCAAACACTAATTCCAGTGAGGTTCGACTCGCACCCTTGCTGGATGTGATCAACAATCATCATGAAGGGGTGTCGTTGGCAGAGCTTAAGGCTGCGCTGGATCCCAGCTTGAGTCTGGGTGACGATGCGTTGAAGTACCGCCTTAAGGCTCTGGTGGATAGCGGCCGGGTAATCATGCAGGGTTCACGCAGGTGGGCGAGGTATTTTCCTGTTGATGTTGGGGATACAGGCATAGCATATTCGAATGATTCACGTGAGCTGGCTCGGTACATGAGCCAGTCAACATCAGTTCGAAAGCGATCATCCTTCGACGGCTCATTAATAGAGTCATACGAACCGAATATTAGTCGCTATCTCTCTACTGAAGAGCAAGGGGCGCTTGAAGAGCTGGGTTCTGACGTCGGTGATGGGCAGCCTGCAGGCACTTATGCACGGCGCATTATGGATCGTCTACTCATCGATCTATCGTGGAACTCTAGCCGGCTGGAAGGCAATACGTATTCGTTGCTGGACACTCGCAGGCTTATTGCATTTGATGAAGAAGCAGAAGGTGGAACTGCCACAGATGCCCAGATGATACGTAATCATAAGGACGCTATTGAGTTTTTGGTGGAGAACGCTGAGGAGCTGGATTTTACGCGTCACACGATATTGAATCTACATGCGTTGTTGGCTAATAATCTGTTGCCAGATCCGATGTCTGCAGGTCGCTTGAGAATGATACCAGTAGGGATATCAGGGTCTACGTACCTGCCGCTCGATGACCCGCATCGCATAGATGCCTACTTTCAATTGACATTAAAAAAACTTGCTGAGATAGGCAATCCGTTTGAGCAAGCATTCATGACGCTATTGTTCTTGCCTTACCTTCAACCGTTCGACGATGTGAACAAGCGAGTTTCGCGTATGGCAGCCAATATACCGTTCATAAAGAAGAATCTCATTCCCATATCGTTCATAGAGGTGCCAGAGCAGGCGTACTCCAGCGCACTTGTCGGTTTTTACGAATGTGGAGATCCTTCGATGATGAAAGACTTGTTCGTTTGGGCATATGAACGTTCCGCACAGCACTATACGGCTGTGCGTCAGCAGCTTGGTGCGCCCGATCCATTCCGGATGAAGTATCGGCTTGCCTTGCAAAAGGTACTTTATGAACTCATAACCAAACCTGTTCCTCGTCAGGAAGTAGGTAAGTTCATCAAGTCTTGGGCGTCAGGCAACATCCCGAAAAATGATCAGAATAGATTCAGGGGCGTCGCTGAAATCGAATTGATTTCCTTGCATGAAGGTAACTATGCCAGATACAAACTAAGGCATTCCGAGTTTTTGCACTGGAAGGCGATGTGGGATGCTCAATCGCTCACCTGAAATCACGCGGCCAGCTGTCGGTTACTGCTTCAAGATACAATCGAGAATTAACAGGGTAAGTAGAAGCTACACTGGCATGCAACAGCGAAAGCTAGTCAGCTACTGCTTAAACTCCTTGCGCACAGCCTGAAAGGGATGATGCGTAACAACCCGAATTTTAGCCCAACCCGTAGATCTCCGACTCCTCTCCGCGAACCACAGATCCTGGTCCGCGACGCAAGGCCGCCCCGCCGGATTGCCGGTCCAGCCGATTCCGTGTAGGTCCGGAATCGGCCGTTGACTCTACACGTGTAGAGTGAAAAACGTCACGTAGGTCCGCCAGTCTACACGTGTGGAGTGAAAGATTAAAAGTGGCTCGGGTGACACAGAAACAAGTAATCATTCGTTACGCGGTTTTAGTGTAATTCGTGTTGTTCCACGCCATCGTCATTCAATATGCAATAGTGGTTTTCCGGGATTGCCTGCCAGTTAGTAGACAACCTGTCCAATGGCTCTGAAGCCAGGGCATGGCCGCCATTATCAAGCTGCCTGGATTGGAACAAGGATGGGCTGTTCTGGTCTGAGGATTGACGGAAGGCGAAGGTCAGGTTGCCATCCGACAGAACGCATGTCATGCGTATCGGTTCATCATCGGCACTGTGGTGTTGAGCAATCCGTTCGTAAGCTGTCTTCCACGCGTGTATCGGATCATCTTCGAAGCCCGAATTCAGTAGAAGAAGAAAGAAAAGTTCAGAGTCTGTTGTGCCTTGACGATGATGATACAGGGCATCGGACAACTCACTTTCAACGTCCCGCTGCACTCGGCCAATATGAGGGATCTGGCCATTGTGCATAAAGGCCCAGTGCTTGTGAACGAAAGGGTGGCAATTCGAACGGGACGTCTCCCCGTGGGTGGATGCTCGCACGTGTGCCATGAAAAGGCCCGACTCGATCAGACGACAAACGCTCGACAGGTTCTGATCTGACCAGGCTGGTAGAACATCTCTGTACAGACCGGGTTCTTTTTCAGCGCCATACCAGCAAATTCCAAAACCATCGCCATTGACTGAAACCAGTGATTTCGTGGCTCCAGAACTTTGCTTCAACAGTGAATGCACGGGTGAAGTCACAATGTTTTTTAACGGTATAGAGGGGCCGCAATAGGCAGCGAGTCGGCACATGGATCGCTATTGACTTCCGACTCTGTTGGTTTGCCGGTGCATGCGGCCGTGCAGGGCATCAACTGAGCGACTGGTTGTTTTCTGGAAAAGACCGGGTATCAGGGCGTGGACTAGTGCTGTAGTGGCTGCCACGTACAGCCTGATCGACATGGACGCCGAGAAACGCAAATGCTGCCAATACGTTTGCCCAACCGTCGATGGGTGCTCTCTGCAGGCTTTTGCCAGGGTATTGAGTCTATTCATCACTAAGTCACTCTGGATTCGAAATGTGTATGAAGCCTAGCGCATACAGATGAGTGAATTTTCCCAAAAACTCCCACTAAGTAGGAATATATTGGGATAATATCCCACTATGAATCGTGAGCTAGATGAGAAAAACCTGAAAATACTCAGGCTTCTGCAAGAAGATGCCAGTCTGAGTGTTGATGAACTCGCAGAGCAGGTGTCTTTGTCACGCAACGCTTGCTGGCGTCGTGTAAAGACACTGGAGGAGGGTGGTGTCATCACGAAGCGTGTGGCCTTGCTCAACCCGGAGTCTCTTGGACTTGGCCTGATGGTTTACGCGCTGATACAAGATAGCGAGCACAGCCCAGAGTGGGTTGATCAGCTAAGGGCTGTCGTAGAAAACACACCAGAGATTATCAGCGCACACCGCATGAGTGGTGACTTGGATTATGTCTTGCGTATGCGAGTGAAGAGCGTTGCTGACTATGATCGAATTTACAAAAAACTGATTCAGGAGATTGCCTTGAGTAGCATTTCAGCAAGCTTCGTTATGGAAAACATCAAGGAGACCACGGCACTTCCGATTCAATGACGGAATTGCGTTGCCCTCTCAGTCCGGCATCGAGGCAGACCAACTAGAAGGTAGTCGTGATGCTGCCGCTTCGTACGTGAATAGTGAGGTTCCCAGCGTTCTGGACGAACCACTGCCCGCTTGAACTGTACCCAAATTCAACAGCACAGCTTCATTTCAGTGGATTATGTTTCAGCGAGCGAAGAAACAAGCCCAGACCACCAAAGGACAAGACCAGAATCACGATGAGGTCAAATGCACTCATGCCTCGGAAGCTAAATTGACTGTTGGCCAGCACGCCCACAATCAACGCAATCAGTG
>CALLPU010000350.1 GCA_938016235.1 uncultured Granulosicoccus sp.
TTCGACATCACCAATCTCGCCAGCAATTTCCCTGACCAGAGAATCAACAGATTGTGTACCGTCCAGCGCCTGTACCAGTCTTCTCGCCAATTCGTTGATGCGTACATGCTGGCCAGTCACATCATTGTGCAGGAATAGCCATGTGTCACCGCGCACCAGCCTTTCAACGAATTGGACGCCAGGAGATCTGACAGGAGCGAGAAGTCGCACGGCGTTCCAGGCTAACGAGTTGCCGGTCATCTTATTTCAGCACTGGCCCGCAATTTTCAATCGGCTCGGTTATCATTTCAAGAGACCCAAGTGCCACATCAGCAAACGCATTTTTTCTCGTAAGCTGCGTGTATAAACCCACGCCATGGACCGAGTACCAACGTTTAATCTGGCAACGCCTTCCATACCCGGAAGCAGGAGATCCGACCGCTCCGACAAGACGGCAGGCACTCTGAATACCGGTGTTTCGTCAGTTGTTCTTGCCACAGGCAGTACAGTGTCTATGGCTGCCTGCCAGGTCGTGTTTGGCAACGCAGACAGCCGGATCTCAGCCTCCTGACCCGCTTTTACAAGACCCACATCCTGCTCTTCGAGTTCCAGAACAAGCCGGTATTCGTTAGATGCCGCTACCGTAAACAGCGTGTCACCCCGCGTTACAGCGGCGCCAAGCTGCTGGTTCAAATCACCACTTAACACAACACCATCGAACGGCGCTCGTAGCTGTGATCGAGCTATCTGACGTTCAACGAGTGCCATCTCTGCCTGGATACGCGAGGCATCCGCTCGTAACCGACCCAGCGCCACCCGATCTTTTGTTGCAAGTGCCTGTTGCAGTGCTTGTGCATTTTTCAACGACTCACTGCGCCATTTATCAGCGGCGAGCTTCAAATCCTGCGTATCCAGCGTGGCCAGCAATTGATTGCGGGTCACTGAATCACCTGCCCGCACGTGCGAACTGGAGACGAATCCATCTTGTGGAGCGATGAGAACCTGTAAATCTCTGGATTCAATAGCAGCCTGTGCGCTCACTCGATGTTGAACCGGTATCAAGGCACTGGCAACAAGAAGCATGGCCACACAGAACCGGATTCGATAGCGGTAGACGTGACGTCTGATCGCCTCAGGCCGTGTCGATCCAAGCCATTGCTGAAGCTTCAGGTTCGGCAATGGCATGGCTGCGTCAAACTGATGAGACAAGAAGTTCAATGACGGTCTCAACGCTCGCTCAATGGCTTTTATCTGAGCATCTTGAAAACACTGGCCGTTCGGTCTTTCCAGCACCATGCCAATTTGCGTTAGCGCAGGCGTCGCAGCATCGGGTATTGCATATTCGTGGTCACTGGCTGTGGGATAGCGAATGTACAAAGCGGGGTGCTTACCCTGCTCATCAAATAACGTCATCGCGGCAACAGATTGCTTTCGCTCTGCAGTATTCTGAGCAACCGGAGTTGTGACTGGCTCAGGCGCCGAGAAGCTTTCGTGTATGGCAGCCTGTATTTGAACGGGCAAGATTTTACGAATGTCTATGGACGACTGATCTGAAATCGAGATCAGGTTCAGTTGACCGGTAGTCGGTTTCTGCTGAATCGCCAACGAGACTCTGACACAACCGCAGAGTCGCTTGGTGCAGTTCACGATCGCGCGTGCAACCGCCTCAGGCTCCCGATGCTCATAGGCTGCGACCAAGACAGATTCTGCCAATGAGGACATCTTGTCAGTCGCGCGACGCACAGGAGGCTCGATCCTGACCCTCTCAGGCGTGGTACTCGCCCATTTACACAACGCGGCAGCTGAACTCTGCTGCTCCGGAGTCTGTTCCGCGCCATACAGCAACACAACCTGATTCGTCGTGTTGGCAAGCGGCACCGCCAGTAGCGTCATTGACTGCCCCGTATTCGCTCGCGGACTACTGGAGGTTTTCTTCGATTGCGGTATGCGAACACCTGTGGCTCGATTGGCCGCACGCGCCTTCCTTGCAACCAGCATCGCGGCTGGGGGTGCCTGACTTATTTTCGATGTGCTGGTGAGAAGCTTGCCGGATACATATTCTGACGAGAATTCCACCAATCCCAACCATTGCCGGTCCGCCAGAAATTCCCCTAACCAGACCAACCATGAGTGATCACCATGGTTAGTGGGTTTCGAGCGACTGGGCTCAGTATGATCAGGGGCTGTAACAGCCATGTGCGGGATCCGGAAACAGGGGTCTGCCGTAGCCCCATTTGCAACATGCAGGCCAGCCGTTTTACTTAGCCAGAATCTGGCGTCCGGGTATGCCGCTACAAACGGCGTCTGCGGGGCTACAATAGGCCATCGACTGAGGAGACACACCATGCAAGCAGCGTCCGAAGAGATCAACGAGCACACAACGCCTGAGTTGGCTCGTGCCAAACCAGCCAACCCGGTCTGGGACGACATGGCTCTGCTGGAAGAGCAACTGTCTGGCGAGGAGCGCCTGATTCGAGATACTGCGCGTGAGTATTGTCAGGACGCGCTGCTGAACCGTGTGATCGAGGCAAATCGCCACGAACGATTTGACCGGGACATCATGTCGGAATTCGGCGAACTGGGCTTGTTGGGGATGACACTGCCCGAGGCCTATGGCTGCGCCGCAGCTTCTTATGTCAGCTACGGCCTGGTTGCCCGGGAAGTTGAACGAGTTGATTCAGGCTACCGGTCCGCGATGTCTGTGCAATCCTCACTGGTCATGCATCCCATTTTTGCCTATGGCACAGACGCCCAACGAGACCACTATCTGCCCAAACTCGCAACGGGTGAATGGATCGGCTGCTTCGGGTTAACGGAACCCGACCACGGATCCGATCCATCCAACATGATCACACGGGCCACCCCCATAGACGGCGGGTATCGCCTCAATGGAGCGAAGAACTGGATAACCAATTCTCCCATTGCGGATGTCTGTGTCGTCTGGGCACGCTCCGACGCTCATGACGGAAAAATCAAGGGGTTTCTCGTGGATCGTGATAACCCAGGCTTGAGCACACCCAAGATAGACGGGAAATTCTCACTGCGGGCTTCAATTACCGGCATGATCCAGCTCCAGGACGCCGAGGTTTCAGAGGACAAACTGTTGCCGAACGCCAGTGGCCTGGCCGGGCCCTTCGGCTGCCTGAACAGAGCCCGCTATGGCATCAGCTGGGGTGCTATCGGTGCTGCCGAAGCCTGCTGGCATCAGGCCCGCGAATACACGCTGGAACGTAAGCAGTTTGGCAAGCCGCTAGCGGCCAACCAACTGATACAGAAGAAACTGGCTGATATGCAAACCGAAATTACGCTAGGTCTGCAAGGCTCGCTGCGACTTGGCCGCTTGATGGACAGCGGTGATGCCTCGTCAGAATTCATATCACTCATGAAACGTAACAACGCCGGCAAGGCCCTGGATATTGCGCGTCAGGCGCGGGATATGCTCGGCGGCAACGGCATCTCTGACGAGTACCATGTCATCCGCCACGTGATGAACCTGGAAGCGGTGAATACGTATGAGGGCACACACGATATCCACGCACTGATTCTGGGACGATGCCAGACTGGACTGCAAGCCTTCACGTGAACGCAAGTGTGACACTGGAACGGCAAGACGACCTCCTGCTTTCGTTGGTCAATGTTGTGGGTGAAGCGCATGTGCTCATCGGCGACAACGTCAGTGACAGAGCTACGCACTTCTGGGATGCAACCCCGCTCAACGCGAAGGCCATCGTCAGGCCTGCGAGTACAGCCGAGACCGCTGCCGTGCTGGAACTCTGCCATCAGGCCGGCCAAAGCGTTGTCACTCATGGTGGCGTCACTGGACTGGTTGA
>CALLPU010000351.1 GCA_938016235.1 uncultured Granulosicoccus sp.
CGGGGCAGAGTGAGGATGCCGCCCGTTATGCCGGCATTCAACCCAAGACCGTCATCATCAGTGCCATGTGTTTGTCCGGGGCTTTAGCAGGTTTTGTGGCGGTGAATGAGATCATGGGTGTTCATCACCGGCTGCTGCTGAACTTTACGGCGGGCTACGGGTTTACGGGAATAGCCGTGTCACTGATGGGCAGAAACCACCCGATTGGTATCGTCATGGCCAGCCTGCTGTTTGGTGTGCTGTATCAAGGCGGCGCTGAACTGGCCTTCGAGATTCCCAAGATCACTCGGGAAATGGTCGTGGCCATTCAGGGGTTGATTATTCTGTTTTCTGGTGCTCTGGCCTTGATGCTGCGCCCGTGGGTGGTCCGCTTGTATTTGAAAGTAAAGCCTGTTGACGAAGTGGTGCCTGCCTGATGGATGCGTTAAGCGGATTTTTCGCTATCCTGGATGCCACGCTGAGAGTATCCACACCGCTGGTACTGGCGGCCATGGCCGGGTTGTTTTCTGAGCGCTCCGGCATTGTCGACATCAGCCTGGAGGGCAAGATGCTGGCGGCTGCATTTGCAGCAGGGGCGGTTGCGGCGGTCACCGGCAGTGCCTGGCTTGCGTTGCTGATGGGCATTGTTGTGGGTATTTGTCTGGCGCTGGTTCACGGGTTTGCGTGCATCACGCACCGTGGCAATCAGGTCGTCAGTGGTCTGGCCATCAATATTCTCGCTTCCGGTCTGACCGTGGTGCTCGGTATTGCCTGGTTTTCCCAGGGCGGGCAAACACCTTCATTGACCAATGAAGCGCGGTTCATGCCGATCGAATTACCCTTTGCCGAGGCGGCTCGCTCCGTACCGGTCATCGGACAGTTTTACAGCGATGTCATCAGTGGCCACAACATTCTGGTTTACGTGGCATGGCTGGCGGTTTTTCTCACCTCCTGGGTGGTGTACAAAACCCGATTTGGACTGCGTCTGCGAGCCGTGGGGGAGAACCCGTTGGCAGTAGACACAGCGGGATTGTCGGTCAGTGGCTTGCGCTACGGTGCGGTTGCCATCTGCGGTGGTCTGTCCGGGATCGCCGGTGCTTACCTGTCCACGGCTCAAAACGCATCGTTCGTTCGCGAAATGACCGCTGGCCAGGGCTACATCGCCCTCGCGGCACTGATATTCGGGAAATGGCGGCCCGTGCCTGCATTGCTGGCCTGCCTGATGTTCGGGTTTCTTGATGCTGTGGCTATACGCCTGCAGGGCGTTGTATTGCCCGTTATTGGCGAGGTGCCCGTGCAAGCCATCCAGGCACTGCCGTACGTGCTCACCGTTGTTCTGCTGGCCGGGTTCATCGGCCGAGCGACCGCGCCCAAGGCCGTTGGCATCCCCTTCCTCAAAGAACGCTAACCGCTCCGCGCGGGCTCCGCGCGGGGGTCGGACCACGATAAGTCGTTGTTAATGAAGCGTAAATCGCCTGAAAACCGCCTTGTTTCGCGCTTAAACAGGTGTTTTTCGTATAAAAAAAGGCCGTTTAGTGAGCTTGCGTCGCGTGCCTGTTGATCTGGATAGAACACGATTCAGGAAAGAACGACTTCCATAGCGGTACCGTCCATTGCCTCATTCTGTCTTTCCCCCGGGCTGCAAAAAGCCGCTTTTCGCGCAGAAAAATACGGGTTTAAGAGCTTATACAGTCCGAATTTTCATAAAAGTTTAAGCAGAATCAACAACCAATCGTGGTCCGACCCGGGGGGGATGTTTGTTAGACTGGGCGGCCGTCTGGCTTGTGTTTTTAGTGATTGATTGATGAATAAAATCTTGCTGTCTTTGCCGTTGGACCAGAAGGTCGGCATCGCATTCTCCGGTGGACTTGATACATCGGCGGCTATTGCGTGGATGCGGCAAAAAGGATCCATTCCCTACGCCTACACAGCAGATTTGGGACAGCCGGATGAAGACGACTTCGAAGACATCGCCTGTCGCGCGAGGGCATACGGCGCTGAAGAAGCGCGCACAGTCGACTGTGTGGATGTATTGGTTAATGAAGGTCTGGTGGCTATCATGTGTGGTGCGTTTCATATAGAAAGCGCCGGCAAGAAGTACTTCAATACCACGCCGTTGGGTCGTGCCGTCACCGGTACTATTCTGGTGCGCGCCATGCAGGCCGACGATGTCAATATCTGGGGAGACGGGTCCACTTACAAAGGCAATGATATAGAACGCTTTTACCGTTACGGGTTGATGACGAACCCCAATCTGCGTATCTACAAGCCTTGGCTGGACAGCGACTTTGTCGCCGAGCTTGGTGGTCGTACCGAGATGAGTGAATTTCTTAATGCGCACGGTTTTGAGTATCGAGCCAGCAAGGAAAAAGCCTATTCCACTGATGCGAATATCCTGGGTGCCACTCACGAAGCCAAGGATCTGGAGTTTCTGGATCGAGGCATGCACATAGTTGAGCCCATCATGGGTGTCAAATTCTGGGACAGTGCGGTGGAGATCGCACCCGAGAAGATCACCATTACTTATTCTGAAGGTATGCCGGTGGCTCT
>CALLPU010000352.1 GCA_938016235.1 uncultured Granulosicoccus sp.
CATACGTAACTTCTCGATCATCGCGCACATCGACCATGGCAAATCCACCATAGCGGACCGGTTTATCCAGGTCTGTGGCGGCCTGAGCGACAGGGAGATGTCTTCGCAGGTGCTCGACTCCATGGATATCGAGCAGGAGCGCGGTATCACCATCAAGGCGCAGGCGGTCTCGCTCGACTATACCGCCCGTGATGGTGTCACCTATCACCTCAACTTCATCGATACACCGGGCCATGTGGATTTCTCGTATGAGGTGTCGCGCTCATTGTCGGCCTGCGAGGGTGCGCTGCTGGTTGTGGATGCCTCCCAGGGTGTGGAAGCTCAGAGTGTGGCGAATTGCTATACGGCCATCGAGCAGGATCTGGAAGTGATCCCCGTTCTCAACAAGATTGATCTGCCCGCGGCTGATCCTGATCGGGTTGTCGATGAAATTGAAGAGATCATCGGGATCGATGCCCACGATGCCATTCATGTCAGTGCAAAAACTGGCGTTGGCATCGACGACCTGCTCGAACAGCTGGTCGCCCGTGTGCCGCCGCCGGTTGGTGATAATGAGGCGCCGGCCAAGGCGCTGATCATAGACTCGTGGTTCGATCCCTATGTCGGGGTTGTTACGCTGGTGCGAATGATAGAAGGCTCGATAGAGCGGCGTTCCAAGATTCAGATCATGTCTACCGGTCGCACGTTCCAGGCGGACGACGTGGGTATCTTCACACCCAAACGTAAAACCACCAACAAACTGGATGCCGGAGAGGTGGGTTTTATCATCGCGGGCATCAAGGAAATCGAAGCAGCGCGAGTGGGCGACACCATTACGCTTGCCTCACGGCCTGCTGCTGAACCGTTGCCCGGCTTCAAGGAAGTACAGCCACGAGTCTTCGCGGGTCTGTTTCCTATCGAGAGCGATGACTACGAAGGCTTTAGAGAGGCGTTGTCCAAGCTGCGTCTTAATGACGCGGCATTGCATTTCGAGCCTGAATCATCCAGCGCGCTGGGGTTCGGATTTCGGTGTGGCTTTCTGGGCATGCTGCACATGGAAATCGTGCAGGAAAGGCTCGAGCGCGAGTACAACCTCGATTTGATCTCCACAGCGCCTACCGTGGTGTACGAGATACTGGATACCAAGGGTGAGCTGAGCTATATCCATAACCCGTCAGAGCTGCCCATGGTCAACGTGATCGATGAGATCCGTGAGCCGATCATTCGCGCCAACCTGCTGTTGCCACAGGATTACGTGGGTGAGGTAATCAAGTTGTGTGTGGAAAAACGTGGTGTGCAGGTGAGCATGCAGTACCTCGGGCGGCAGGTGCAGATGAGCTATGAGCTGCCGTTGTCGGAAGTGGTGCTGGATTTCTTTGATCGCCTCAAGTCGGTGAGTAAGGGCTATGCCTCTTTCGACTATGAATTCAAGTGTTTTCAGCGTGCTGATCTGGTCAAGGTAGACATCCTGATCAACGGCGACAAGGTAGATGCGCTGGCCTCCATCATTCACAGAGACCGGTCGCAGAGTCGGGGCCGTGAACTGGCAGAGCGCATGAAAGACATCATTCCCAGGCAGATGTTTGAAGTGGCTGTGCAGGCGGCCATTGGTTCGCATATCATTGCGCGCTCGTCTATCAAGGCGCTGCGCAAGAACGTCACGGCAAAGTGTTATGGCGGTGATGTATCGCGCAAGCGAAAACTGTTGGAAAAGCAGAAAGCGGGCAAGCGCCGCATGAAGCAGGTGGGTAAGGTCGAGATCCCACAGGAAGCATTCTTGGCCGTTTTACAAGTGGACCGTAACTGATGCCTTCCAGCTGGGCAGACAAACTCAACTTTCCGTTATTGCTCGTCATTGCCACGGCCGTCACGGGCCTGATCTGGTTGATCGACATTCTGTTTTTTGCGCCCAGGCGCAAGGCATCGTTGCGCAGCGAAAACGGCGAAGTACCGATACTGGTTGAATATGTTCAATCGTTTTTTCCGGTTCTGTTTGTTGTATTGATCTTGCGATCGTTTCTGTTCGAGCCGTTTCGTATACCGTCGGGTTCAATGATCCCGACGCTGCTGATCGGTGATTTCATCCTGGTCAACAAGTTCAGCTACGGCGTGCGCTTACCGGTCATTCACACCAAGATTCTGGACACCGGAGAGCCTGAGAGAGGCGATGTTGCGGTGTTCCGTTATCCGCAGGATCCCGGTCTGGATTACATCAAACGCGTCGTGGGATTGCCTGGCGATACCGTGGTGTACGAGAACAGGCAGTTCATTGTCAACGGTGAACTCATGGCCACGATGGGCGATGAGCCCTACATCAGCCCGGTCAACGAATCGTTGGTGGTGGGTGCTACCAAGCGAACCGAAAAACTGGGTGAGGCAACCCACGAGATTCTGGAATTTACCGACGAATTTCCGAAGCGCTCCAACGTGTTTGAAGTGCCTGAAGGGCACTACTTCATGGTGGGCGATAACCGGGATCGCAGTAACGACAGCCGCTTCTGGGGCTACGTACCCGAAGAAAATCTGGTGGGAGAGGCGAAGTACATCTGGATGCACTGGAACGATGGCATCATCTGGAACCGACTGGGTGATGCCATTCGGTAGGTGCGTTCCTCGCGCTCGTTTTCCGCACTGCTTCACAAGATAGAGATCCCGGCGTGACCGATTGAGCAGCGGCACGTGAAAAGGTGATCTGTGCAGGTCAGGTCTGTACGCTGGCAGACGCTGTATATCGCAGTGGGCATCAATTCACGGTGACCGGTGCCATGGCCAGACCGAGGGAACAGCGCAGATGATTTCAGTAAACCACAATGGCATACGTCGGCAACGCGGCATGGGAATGACCGGCATGCTGATTGTCATGGCGGTAAGCGTTTTTGTCGGCTTGTTTGCTATTAAGGTTGGTCCTCACTATTTCGAGAACTGGACGGTTGCAAAAATTGCTGATGATGTTGCGAATAACGCGGACCTGATGAAACAGCCGCGCAGCAAGGTCTATCGCTACATCAATCAGGCGTACCGCACTAACAGCCTGTGGGATCTCAAGGCCGAAGACACGATCAAATTGAAAAAGGATGGCAAGCGCGGCTATATCGTGAACGTCCAGTATGAGAAGCGTGCCAACCTGTTCCACAACATCGATCTGGTGACCACATTCGATTCATCCAGTGATCCGGACGCTGCTCAGTAAGTGGTAGCCATGATCGCTCTGCACATTGCTTTGGTGTGCACAGATCGGTTGGACACTGTTACAGTGCCCGCATGGCAGATCTAGGCACGCTGACAACCCAACTCAACTATCAGTTCTCGAACCCGGCGCTGTTAACCGAAGCGTTATCGCATCGCTCAAGCGGTTCAGTGAACTACGAACGGCTCGAATTTCTCGGTGATAGTTTTCTGAACTTCACGATCGCAGCAGAGCTGTATCAGCAGCGATCACACGAAGATGAGGGTGCATTGAGTCGCCTTCGTGCGAGCCTGGTTCGGCAGAGCACCCTGGCCGACATTGCCCGGGAATTGAAGCTGGGTGATTACCTGAACCTGGGTGTGGGGGAGCTTCGCAGTGGAGGATTCAAGCGCGATTCCATCCTCTCCGATGTGGTGGAATCTGTCATAGGAGCCGTGTTTCTCGATGCAGGCTTTGAGGTGGCGCGCGATCTGGTACTCCGATTGTATGGCGACCGAATCGCCAACTTGCCGCCTTCGGCAGACCTGAAAGACCCCAAGACGCGTTTGCAGGAACGGCTGCAAGCGGACGGGCTCGAACGGCCAGGCTACGAGGTGGTGGAGACCAGTGGCAAATCACACGAAATGCGCTTCACAGTGGTTTGTGCTCTCCCGGCGTTGAAGAAAACCGTCAAGGCAACAGCCACCAGTCGGCGCAAAGCTGAGCAGGCCGCAGCAGCCCGTATGCTTGAAAAGTTGGCTGAGCCTGAAACCGAGTAAACTAGGCGTCTTCGCAGTAGGGAACTTCCATGGTGCAGGCTCTTACGGCAGTTGCCTGCAGCGGTTTTTCTGTACGCGATCAGGTACGCCCATTTCCGGGTAATCAGAAGATTTCAGGCGAATTAATGACATATTGTGGTGTGGTATCTATTGCAGGGCGGCCTAATGTAGGCAAGTCCACCTTGCTGAATCGGTTGATTGGACAGAAGCTGAGCATCACGGCGCATAAGCCACAAACCACACGTCACAGCATTCTGGGGATTCAGACAGATG
>CALLPU010000353.1 GCA_938016235.1 uncultured Granulosicoccus sp.
CGATGCTGCACTGCCATGCCCTTCCTGGAAGATGAACAGCGGCAGGTTCAGCAGCTTTGCCTGCCCTGCCAGATTACCCAGTTCGTCGACATCCTCTTCCACGCAATCGCCAATGAACACCAAAGCCTGAACCGGGGTACTGCGGGTTTCTGCCAGGGCATGCTTCAGCACACGTTTGATCTGTGTCCTGCCGGCCATACAACTGACCTTACGCATCATCCCGACCAGTTGATCTGCCGAACCCAGCCACTTGGATGCCCGACATTCATCAAAGCCTCGATAGTAAACCAGCTGTACATCCAGCATGCCAATGCCACGAGCATGCGTGAACATGTCAGCTGTTAATGTCATCGCCTGATTCCACGTGGGCTGCCGACTCGCAGTGGCATCGAGTGCCAGTATCAATTTGCCACGGTCAGTACCCGGGCTCGCCAGAGGCATCTCCTTAACGGCGTCCAGAAACGCACTGACCTCATCCGATGAACTCAGGTTCTGTGAAGCTTGCTCGGCCAGTGAGCCTGTCTTGGTCTTCTTCAAGAGCTAGTGGTCCGTCCAGTAGGCACGGTTTTCATGTGGTTGTCGAACAAGTGCAGCGCGGCCACAGTAGCCAGATCAGTGATGCGGCCGTCAGTCAACATGGCATCAAACTCAGCCCGTGAGAAGCGTTGTGAGACGAGATCCTGCTCCTCGTTATCCAACGCCGGGTCACCGGATTCCAGCCCGGTAGCCAGGAACACGTGAACGCCCTGATTCGCATAGCCATAGGCTTGAAACAATTTGCCCAGCTTCAGCATGCGATTGGCACTCAAGCCGGTTTCCTGTTTCAGCTCAGCTGCCGCTACCTGCTCCGGCGTGGAATCCGGATCAAGCTCCAACGAGCCTTGAGGAAATTCCCAGAAGCGTCCATTGACCGGATACCGATATTGCTGCACCAGTTGAAAGTTTTCTCCATCGTACGGGATGATCAACGAGAAATCGGGTTTGTCGACGACACCGAACAGCCCATGGTCTCCGTTGGGCCGACGCACGCGATCTTCGCGTACTGTCATCCAGCGATTTTTATAAACCACCTTTGTGTCAATGCGCTTGATTTCGGGCTCACTCATGCGTTACCGGCTCCAGTCGAAATTGTCAGTGTGTTCACCCTGCGTTACCCACTCGCGTTGGCATTCGCCCATTCGTCTGCACGGCGCTTGATCTCGTCAGGCGATACTTCTTCCACTTGTTGAGCGAATGTCCATTCGTAGCCATGGCCATCGCTGGCCTTTGCATTACGGTCTCCCCAGAACATGTTCTCGGGTTCAGACACGGAAGACATACCTGCACCAAGCGCTTGTTGATACGCAGCATCTACATCAGACACATACAACATGAAGTTTACCGGTGACCGGCCAGTGGGCGCTTCAGCCATTCCCGGCCATTCTGCACTGAGCATGAATTTCTCACCCTCAATGGACATTTCTGCGTGCATGATGCTGCCATCGGGTGCATCCATAACCATCGCAGTGGTTGCACCCAGTGCCTTTTCATACAGCGCCATGGCAGCTTTCGGATCACGTAACGTCATGTAGGGAATCAGCATGTTCAGTCTCCGTGTTGGGTAGTGTCTAAAAAAGATTCATCGTTAGGATTTTGTCAAAGAGTTGAGCTCCTCACCATTTGAGAAGCCATCCACGTGGGCGATTGTCTGGCGCCACACTTCCAGGCGTGCCTGCTGGCTGGCCCAGGCGATATGCGGTGTCACCAGCACATCCGGCCTGTTCAGCACAGTCAGCAATGGGTTGTCGGGGTTGGGGGGCTCAGCCGTGAGCACATCAAACCCGAAGCCGGATATTTGCCCGGCGTGCAGGGCGTCAACCATTGCCTGCTCATCCACCAGTCCGCCGCGCGCCGTGTTCACGATCAGGGGCTTTTGCTTCATGCGCGAAAATTCCGTCGCATCAATGCAATGCCGGGTTGAAGGTGTTAACGGTGCATGAATGGAGATGACATCGGCCGTTTCAATCACTTCATCCCACGGCGTATACAGTGGACCCAGGCCTGATACGTTCTTGTGCGCGGCGAACACCGGCTCCATACCAAATGCCCGACCAATCGAGGCCACTGACTGACCGATAGCACCCTCCCCTATGATGCCAAGCCTGGAACCTGCAAGATCTTTCAATGGATGGTTGAAGAAACAGAATTGCCCGGAACGTTCCCATTCTCCGGCAATGACGTCATCCACATAAGCCTTGATGGAACGACGCAAACCCAGAATCAGTGCAAACGTATGTTCCGGCACAGTATGCACCGCATACCCGCGAACGTTGGATACCTGAATGCCCTGCTTTTTACAGGCCTCAATATCGATCACATCGTAACCGGTAGCAGCAACACTGATCATTTTCAGGGTGGGCAGTTCTGCGAGTGTTTCTGCTCGCAAAGGTGCCTTGTTGGTAATGACCACATCAGCACCCCTGGTACGCTCCAGCACTTCTTCCGGTCGTGTCTTGTCGAACTCAACCCACTCGTGTTCAAAGGATGGTCGGGCCAGTTCAATATCGGGGCCCATGGTAGCGCGATCAAGAAACACCACTTTCATCAGATTATGCCTGAGAGTTGCTGTCCGGACAGAGTATATCGGAATCAGCTCAACCGCCAGTTTCCATACCGGTCAGCAAAGCGGCATTCGGGCGGTCAGCAGCCCCACTGCCCAACCGTGACTGCTTTTTCTTTTGCACGATCCAGCGGCGCAGGTACCGGAGCGAGTGCGTCCAGCTCTGTCACATCTGAATAGCCCAGAGCGCCAAGGGTTTGTAACAGGCCTTCGACTTCCCGATGCGACTGGATATAGGCCGAATCCCACCAGGTAAGCGTTGCATCGCGCACTTCTGCGTATATGTCACCTGTCACGGCATCAGCGAACACGATATGCGCAACGCGCTCCGCGCAGCGCACAATGAACTGCGTATTGCCATCGGCATCCAGATCCTCCGGTTTGAAGATATCCGATGCCTGTCTGGCGGTGATATCCACTTTGCGGTATCGATCAATATTGACGAACAATCTGACGTCGAGAATGACAAGCCGGTGATTCCAGCCAAACGCCGCTGTTCGAGGCAACTCACCGATGGCTACATCGTTATCCAGAAACTCAAAATGCACTTGCTTGTCGTTAGAGGTGACCCAAGAGAGGAACAATGAAGGCATTCCCGTGAAGGCTTCTACATTGTGATAGAGCAAATCGTCCACTGCCTTGTAGCGGCCTGTCTTGAGCCCACGTGACCAGGCTCTTTCAACGGTTTCTGATGGATGAGTGACCATGAAGAACAGATACACCTGATCCCCAAAACGCGACAACAGTTTACTGTCTGCCGTCCTATCGATATCCACGATGAAACTGTCAAAGCGAAACCGGTCTATCAGTAAATGCGAGATGGTGCCGTTGGCTGCCTTTTGCGCCATGTACCGATCCAGCTTCTTGTCAATCAGCACCAGTTCACGACCCGTGAGCATGGCACCATACTGGTAGCTGTCCCCCAGGCTTGCATAGTCCAGTAGATACTTGCGCCAGTAATCCGGACTGATCAGCGCGAAGTCCTCCCAGGGTATTCCCAGACTCTCCGCCAGATGACGCTGACGAGGGCGTATCGTGCTTTTGCCCGACGCCGACGCACCCTTGACGTTCATGATTACCGGTTTTTCCTGTGCCGGCAAGAAACGAAAGCCTTCAGCTTGCACCGCTGTTTGCCAGCTCGATGCCAAAGCGTTGTCGATGACATCCGCTCCGTGCGAATTACTCACCAGATTCACAGCGATGTTGGTGACCAGATCCTTATCGGGTATGACACGGCCGCGATGACTGACCATGCCATCGACCACTTTTATCAAAGCTTTGATGCAAGCCAGGTGAAGCGGATCGTTGATTGTCTGAAGGGTTTGCTTCCACTCATTTACCGCCAGTAAATCAGGCGCATCATGAGCTGTAGCCACTTGAGCATTCGTTTTTGTCTTGCCCGCACCAAACAGCCTCTGCCAGAACCCGGTGGATCCTGTGTCCTGTGCATCAGCCGGGCTTTGCCGATCAAACAGTCGCTGTGACAGTTCATCGCTGATGAACTGCCGTGCGCGATCTCTTTCCGTATCAAAGGCCGCCACGATACGGTCCATGTCAGGAACGATGTGCTGAACATGTATGCGCTCAACCATGGCACGCAGATTGATGCCGAGGTCTTCATAGTTGGGTCCATCGGGTACCGACAAATCAGCCGTCACCCGGACCAGCAATGCATGCACCACCAGCCTTTGGGGTCGCAACGCAAACAGATCAAGCACTTTCAGGCCGGTCAGATCAGCTAGCTCTTTAGCAACGGGATACGTCACCGTGGCATTCTCGGGGCGGAACAGCGTAACGAGCGGCCACAACTCGCGTGGTATGTCGGACTGCAACCCCGGATTCCAGGCATGAGCTTGTGGTGACTGTTCCATCAACCGTCTCTTGTAGAGTCAGGCGTCAGCTGTATTAGCCAAACACTGACTGACCGGTACACGTATGCCAACCGGAATCAACAGTTCGGCAGCAGCCAACGCAATACGCTTCTGCTTCTGCTTCTGCTTCTGCTTCCGCTTCCGCTTCCGCTTCCGCTTCCGCTTCCGCTTCCGCTTCCGCTTCCGCTTCCGCTTCCGCTTCCGCTTTCAACAACAAGCGTGCGCGATGACCCGCAGAAACGGCGGATCATTCACTGTCAGTTCAACACCAAATCAACCCGCTTCTTCCGGCACTGCCTGCTTCTTGCGACGACCCATCAGGTATTTGATCATGGGTAACAAGATAAGGATAACTGCAATGACTGTGATCGGCCCAGCGATCGGACGCGTCAGAAAGATAGACGGGTCACCGGAGGACAACAATAATGACTGCCGCAGCGTCGGTTCCGCAATGGGTCCCAGGACGATGGCCAATACTGCCGGTGCCAGCGGGTAATCCAACTTGCGTAACATGAACGCAGAGAATCCGAAACCCAGCATGAGCCAGACATCATGCATGTCCTTGGTAGCTGCATAGCCACCCACAACCGACAGGACAAATATCATTGAAGCCAGGATCGTGAACGGCATTCTCAACATGGCGATGAAAATGGGAATAAACGCAAGATTAACGACCACCGCCGCAACGTTGGAGACATAGAAAGAACCGATCAATCCCCAGACGAACTCAGGCTGATCGGTGAACAACCGAGGACCGGGTGTCAGCCCCCAGATCACCATGCCGCCGAGCAGAATAGCGGTGGTTGGCGAACCGGGAATACCCAATGTCAACATCGGTAGCATGGAACCTGTCGATGCAGAATTATTGGCAGCTTCGGGAGCTGCAACACCACCCGGGTGGCCCTTGCCGAATTCATCCGGTTTTCTGGAAATCATTTTTGACACACCGTAGGCCATCAGGCTGCCCGGTGTGGCACCCGCCGCGGGCAGGATGCCTACAAAAAATCCTAGAGCAGAACCGACAGCAGTACCTTTCCAGCCTCGACGCATACCTTCTTTCGCATCCTCGACCGTGCCTTTGATGGTCATCTTGGCTTCTGTCGTTGTGATCTTGCCGCGGGTACTGTCAATCGTCCACAGCATCTCGCCGATGCCATAGACACCGATAGCCAGCACCAGGAAGTTAATGCCGTGCAAGAAACCGGTAATGCCCCCGAAAATCAGTCGGGGTTCACCGGATATTTCATCAAAGCCCACAGACGCCAGCACCAGACCCACACAGATGGAGAAAATGGTTTTGGGGATGTCATCACCGCCCAGGCCAACAAACGTGGCAAATGCGAGCAGCATGAGCGCAAAGATTTCCGGCGGACCAAAGCTCAACGCAACCGAGGCCAGCAATGGCGCGAAACCGGTGAAGAAAATGTTGGCAACCGTGCCACCCACGAATGAGGCAATGGCGGCAGTCACCAACGCCAGCCGCGCTCTGCCCTGCAGGGCCAGTGGCCTGCCATCAAACGTGGTAGCGACAGCGGTTGATGCGCCCGGTATTCCCAGTGTGATCGAGGATATCGCCCCCCCGTACATGGCACCGTAATAGATGGCCGCCAGAAATATGATGGCCGATCCCGGCGGCACCAGGAATGTGATAGGCAACAGAATGGCCACACCGTTCACCGAACCTAACCCCGGCATGGCTCCAATGAAGAGGCCCAGTGTGACCCCTATCATGATCAGCATCAGGTTGAGCGGCTGTATCGACATCAGTATGCCGTCGCCCAGACTACCCAGAATCTCC
>CALLPU010000354.1 GCA_938016235.1 uncultured Granulosicoccus sp.
CGGAAATCTCGCCTGCCATCATGTGGCCGGTACCGGTCGAAGAGCACATGCTCAGTGACTGGGTGGGTGACGATACTGTGCGGCCGCTGGCCAGGCGGCTGGGAGATCTACAGGACTTTACGGAGGCCGAACAACTGGCTATTGAGCAGTTTGCCGAGGCGGTGGATGAATCTCGTCGTGAAGCACAGCTGACGCTTCTGGCAGCCGGAGTGGTGGATGTCACGAACGATGTGCGTGACCGATACGTCAATGGCATCAAACGTTACACCCGCCAGCAGATAGCCATCTCCGGGCAGATTGAAGATTCGCTGAACGAGTTGAGTGTACTCGGCGATGGCGAAGATGCAGAGACCGTTGAGAAACGCACAACGATTCGTGAAACCTTGCGCTGGCATGAGCGGGTTTACGATCAGCGCGAACAATCCATCCGTTTACTGTGCGAGGAGCCCGTTGAGCTTGAACAGCGATTGAGCGAAGTACTGCGCGAAGCGGCCCAGTACTTACCATGAGCCGGTGCAGGCAGCGGTGGCTCAGATTGCCGCTTGTCTGTCTTGCGTGTGTGAAGATCACAGCACGGCGCTGCGGGTTTGCCGGGTTGATAGCGCTGGCCGGTAGCTGCCAGCTGGCAACGGCTACAGAGACCAGGCCGCTGGATTTCTCCTTCATACAGGAGGTGCCTGGACAACAGATCGTGATCAAGGGTGCGCGCTTGCATATAGACTGCCAGGGCGAGGGCGATGTGACTGTTCTGTTTGAGGCAGGGCTGGGAGGGGCATCACTGGAGTGGCAGCCGCTACAGAAAACACTCATGAGCCATGCGAAGGTGTGCCTGTATGATCGCGCAGGCTACGCCTGGAGTGATCCGTCATCATTTGAGCGACATGCACAACAGCTGGCGCTGGAAGCTGATGAACTGCTCAGCGCTGTCGGTGTTAATGGGCCATTGATACTGGTGGGTCATTCATTCGGCGGTTTTGTGGTCAGGCTACTGGCTGACCGGCGGGTATCGGATATGGTCGGCCTTGTGCTGGTCGATGCCTCACATGAGGATCAGCTGAATCGGCTCGAGAAGATCAACGGGACTACCATGATGCCTCGCAGCCAGAGTTTCGTGGTGTCCCCGGTGGCTATTCCACACACGCTACCTGAACCGTTGCGCCGTAAGATCGAGGCGTTTTCCCGTATGCGAAAAACCTATTCAGCGTTGCACGCGGAAATGCGCTACTTCAGGCAATCCGCAGAGCAAGTCAAGCGTAGCCGTGCTGTTGTTGACTATCCGGTTGTGGTGGTACGGCGAGGTACCGATTTGTACCAAGGAGACACGCAGGGGGAGCTCAAGACAGCCACGTGGGAAGCTCTTCAACAGGATCTTGCAACGATCAGCACGCAGGGCGAACTGGTTGTGGCTTTAAAGAGCGGCCACCATGTGCACGCTGATGAGCCAGAGTTGCTGGTGGGCATCATCGTTGACCTGATCGACCAGCATGCGTTCGGCAAGCGTGTGGTCAAGGGAGACGCCACTCAATGAGGCGGCCCTACGCCTCTGTGTTGAGTCCGGTTGGCCAACTGAACAAGCAGCACGCAGAACCGGTTGGTCCTGCCGGGCTCATTGGGCGGCGGCGTTTTCTGCAAGGCGGTGGGGCGTTGCTTGCCGGTAGCGCAATGGCTGGTCATGCGGTGGCTCAAGAGCCTGCGTCATGGTCCAGGCCAGGGTTGGCTTTTAGTAATTACGGACAACCTGCCGATGATCAAATCACCGCCATTCGCTGGATCTCCGAAAACCCGGCAGTACCAGGTGACGGTGTCAGTTGGACACCCTTGCACGAACTTGAAGGCACTATCACTCCAAACGGGCTGCACTTTGAACGACACCACAATGGTGTCCCCCAACTGGATGCATCTCAATGGTCGGTGGCTATCCACGGCTTGACAGACCGAGCACTGCGTTTTGATCTGGAGGCCCTGCACAGATACCCGATGCAATCGCGTATTGGCTTTCTGGAATGTGGCGGTAACAGCAATACCCTGTGGCATCCACATCCCGTACAGGCTGCAGCCGGGCATCTACATGGCCTGGTGTCGGGCTGTGAATGGACGGGAGTGCCCTTGTCTGTTCTGCTCGATGAAGCTGGATTGGATCCTGATGCTCAGTGGGTGATTGCCGATGGTCTGGATGCATCGGGTGTTACGGTGAGCCTGCCGATTGCCAAGTGTCTGGATGATGTTCTCGTGGCCTTGTATCAGAATGGCGAAGCCTTACGCCCGGAAAATGGCTATCCGGTGCGCTTGTTTGTGCCCGGGTGGGAAGGCATCGTCAATATCAAATGGCTGCGCTCGCTGCAGTTAAGCGCAAAGCCCCTGTGGTCAAAGTTCGATACGGTCAGTTACACCGATCTTCACGCAGATGGTATCGCCGAGCGGATGACCTTTGAGATGGGTGTCAAGTCTGTGATTACGTCGCCTTCACCCGGACAGCGCTGGTCGAGCAGCGGCGTTTATGAGGTTCGTGGGCTTGCGTGGAGTGGTGCTGGCACCGTTCAGCGTGTGGACGTCAGTGCAGACGGTGGATCAAACTGGGCGCAAGCTATTCTTCAGGAGCCGGTACTGGATAAAGCGCTCACGCGATTCAGGATTCCGTGGCAATGGGATGGCTCGGCGCAGACCTTGCTCAGCCGGGCTGTGGATTCTGCGGGGCAGGTACAGCCGTCGCGTGCTGCGCTGTTAGAGGCCAAGGGTGGCAATGCCTATCATCACTACAACGCGACGGTATCGTGGCAAGTAGCAGAGTCCGGTGTTATCACGCATGTCTACCTTTAAGCTACTGTGCCGTGCCTGGCTACTCGGGTTAACGAGTGGGTTGACTGTAACTGGTAGCCTGGCTGACAACTCGAATTTCAACGTTGAACCTGCCGCACTGGGTCAGCCGATGAACGCGGATGAAATAGCCTCCCTACCGCAACATGTATTTGCGGATGGGGCCGGTCTTCCGCCGGGTCAAGGCACGGCACAGGCCGGTGAAGTTCTGTACACAGAGCATTGTGCGTCGTGTCATGGCAGCCAGGGTCAGGGTGGGCGTGCGGTAGAGCTGGTGGGGGATCGCGAGTTGCTGGCTACCGAGTTTCCGGATCGGGGTATTGCGGTGTACTGGCCCTATGCACCCACGTTATTCGAGTATGTTTATCGATCCATGCCACCCGACAAACCGGCTTCGTGGCAAGCGGATGAGCTGTATTCCATCATCGCTCATGTGCTCGTGTTGAATGCACTGATCGAACCTGAAACCGTGGTTAATGCTCAGCTTCTCAGCACGATCGTCATGCCGAATGTGGATGGCTTCAGGACAGTGGGGCGTTAGCACCAGGAGCCGTTGCGGTGTGCACTTCATTGAACACGAGGGTAGTGCCTTTCTTCGTGCCATTGGCATTGAGGGAGGGGACGACAGAGCTACGGATGTGGCAACGTCTTCCACTTCTGCCGATAAGCACTCCACCTCGCGATGAGCCTGCCGCACCGCTCAACAGGCTATTGGTCATGAAAGCTTCTGCCGCAGGATGACTGACGGGTTGCTCAAGCAGCTTGAACACCTGCTTCAATTGCTTGCCTCGGGCATCATCCAGTGCCCAGCCTGTGAGCCGTTCAGCTGCTGGGTTCAGGTATTCGATGTGCTCGGATTCATCGGCGGAGATAACGGCCTCGTCGATGGCCTTGAGTATCGAGCTGAGGCGTTCTTTTTCCTGATTGAGTGAACGTTCAGCCTGTCGTTGATGAGTGATATCAACACCGACCAGCAATATGCGTAACAGCTCGTTGTTGGCATCCAGCTCGGAGGTTGCAGAGACCAGCAAGTCGATCCGCTGTCCGTCACGGCAGATCAGTTGACAATGAACATCTTTCACCCAGCCGCAGGTTTGTAGTGTTTCAATGTTCCTGGCGATAGTGCGTCGATGCCCGCGCCGAACAAACTGGTAGGCACGAGTTCCGGTGACCTCATCGGCATCGTAACCCAGCGCATCAGACCAGCATCGGTTGACACTGAGAATACGGCCGGTGGCATCCAGTTCCTGCATGATGACGGGCGCGTTCTGATATAACGATTGAAACCGGGATCGGCTATCCAGAGCTTCCTGCTCCTTGCAGCGTCGCTCAGTTATGTCAGAGCCAACGGACTGGATTTCCAGCATGACGCCGTTGGAGTCGAAGAACGCCTTGTCAGACCAATGCTGCCAATATACATCGCCATCAATCACCACTCGTCTGTCGTACGAGGCAACGGGTGATTCTGGTGTGAGTGCGGCGATTTTTCGCTGGAAGTTGTTACGGTCCTGTTCCAGAGTCAGTGCCAGTAGTGATGTGCCTTCCAGTTCCGCGGCGGATTTACCGCGATAGTTGGCATAGGCCTGGTTAACAAATGTGAGTGTGCAGTCGGGCAGGAATCTGCAGATGTACTCTGATTGATCTTCTACTACAGTCTGGTAGCGAGCGTGACTGACGATCAACTTGCGTTGATGGGAGAACCCCAGCTTTGCAAGCTCCAGTACGTAAGGCAGAGGTCGTTCGTTGAGATGCCCGTGGATTAACCAATCCTGCGCACCGGATCGCAGACCTCCCAGTGCCTGTGCACCATCGCGGGCCTCGCCGATCAGGATGACGGGTACCTGGTGGAAGAGGGTTTCGTCCAGATCAGCCGGGTCGATGCCATGGCTCAACATGCCTGAGAGATCCAGCAGTACAACGTCTGCCGAGTGGACAGGGTATTCATCGCAATCAGACTGCAGATGAAATGTGGTCAGTTTGAGGGACTGATCAGACTGGCGAATGAGTCGCCGGAGCGGCAGAAGGTCGTAGTCCTGGTCGCAGACCAACAGGATGCGTAAGGAACCCTTGTCATTCATGATAGTGCTCGCCTGCCGTGGTGTAACCGGTACTGTCAGGTTGAATCAACTGTTCGAGATGTGCCTGGCTCCAGTCAGCAGTGGGTCAAATCGAATATCGTGTGTTGTTAGCGGAGGCAATCCGTTGCCTCTGCCGGATGTTTCTGACCCGGCCATGCTCAGATTGGGCATGGCCAGGGCAGATGTTCAGGTCAAGCCATCGATCAGATGTCGATAACCAGGTTCAGGCTGGTGACGCTGTCGCTGTTGGAATCCAGTGGGCTGTCGCCAGAGGACAGATCACTGTTGCTACGAGAGAAGTGAGCAATCTTGAACGCCAGCTTTTCGGAGATCTTGAAGGCAACACCCAGGCCGATTTCCACGAACGTGTTGTCGCTGCCGAAGTCACTACGCAGATCAGCATTGAAGGTTACGTTTTCGTTGATACGATTCAGGAAGTTCAATCCCAGGTAGCCAACACCACCATCAACGTTGTCGCCCACAACCAGATCAGTCGTCTTGTTACCAAAACCCACTTCAGCGGTCAGGAAACCGGATGCGTTGGAGTAGAAGCGATGTCCCACACCGATAATCTGGCGCGTGGCCGAATCGATGTTGCCTGGCTCATCCTGTTCCCAGTCCAGAATACCGAAGAAGTAGGTTTTGGGCGTGTAGTAGAACTTGGGCTGGTAGCCCAGCGCGATACGGTCAGAGTTGTCGCCTTTGACGATGGTACGTTGTGGTCGGCCGTCGTCGCCGATGATGGGATCACCGTTTTGATCACGTTCAACGATCACGATGGATGATGTACCTTTGAAGATGGAACCGAACACCAGGTGTTCCCAGCGATTGACGGTTTTGCCCAGGCGGATAGAGCCGTTGATGTTGCTGGCTTCAGAGTTGCCGGTGGAGCTGGTTGCGCCTAACGAGGCAGTTCCACTCCAGCCATCAAATGCACTGTCAACCAGTGACTTTTCATCGTCCTGTGCTGAGGCTATTGATGAGAAAGCCAGCGCACTCGTTACCACAAGAGCGGCAACGGATTTCTTTGTGGAGGTGTAACGAATCATTTGTACGACCGATATAGATTGAAAGGCCTTGCAGTATGACGCTACTTACTGCGCATCTACCGGGGCGCCACGATGTTTAACAATGTGGCATTTATTCGTCAGAATTGAGCGCATGCAAGGTTGCTTGCCGCTGGTCGGTGCACGATTTCAGGGCAGTCATGTCGGCGTTGCTCGTGACTCATGATAGATGCTTTGCCAGCGTCATTAGTCGTTGTCCACAATCACCAGCCAGCGCTAACGACGCCAATTCATCGGCACGTGTTGCACCATCATTGATGATAACGATAGGTTGCTGCCTGCGTTGTGCATCCCGACAGAACCGGAAGCCTGAGTACACCATCAACGACGAGCCAACCACCAGCAGAGCATCGGCCTGTGATAGCGCCTCCATGGCGAATCGAACCAGATCACGGTCTACGTTTTCGCCGAAAAACACCACGTCAGGTTTCATCAGTGCGTCACAGCGTTCGCAGGCCGGCACCGACATCCCGGCAAGATCATCGACTTCCAGATCGGCATCGCCATCGGGTGCATGCGCGGCACTGAGTTCGCTCAGCCAGGGATTCGCGTTGATCAGCTGATGCTGATAGTCGTCGCGTTGTATACGGTGGCCGCATTGCACACAGCTTACCGTTGCCAGCACGCCGTGCAGATCCACGACTCCTTCGTGGCCAGCTTTCTGATGCAACTGGTCAACGTTTTGTGTCACCAGTTGTTGCAAGTATCCTTGCTGCTGCAATTGCCTGAGTGCATGGTGAGCGGGTCCGGGCTGTGCTGTGCTGAATAACGGCCAGCCCACCGAGCTGCGTGCCCAGTAGCGTTTTCGTGCGGTTTCATCGTGTATGAAAACCTGCCCGGTAATCGGTTGAGCGCGTTTCCATTGACCTTGTTTGTCACGGTAGTCACCCAGGCCGGAAGCCGTGCTGCAGCCGGCACCAGTAAGTACGAACAGTTTAGGATGGGCGACTACAAAGTTCGCCAGTGTCAGGTCGCTGTGGTCAGATGTCACGTGCGTCAGTTTCGCAACCGGTTGTCCAGTTGCCCGTCTACATTAAACGGAATTTTCAGAGGCCAGTTCGCCAGTTTCACATACCCCCTGACGTCATAGTTGATGGGATTGTTATCACCGACCAGTAACAGCAGTTGCCCCAGTACGCGGCTGATACGGGTGCTGACCACCACGTTGAGCGTGGCGTCACCTTGCGCGGGGATCGTCACACGCTCATTGCTGAGCCCTTGTGCCAGTTCCTGTTTGTCAACCGAGGCAATGAAATCGAGCGATTGCAGAGCCAGATCAAACGTATTGGGATTCGACAATTCAAGCTCGAATCCCAGCTCCTGTTTCTGCAGCCCGATCTTCAGTGGTTTCACCGAAAGCACTTTGACCGTTGGTGCAACCGGTTTGCTGGTGGGTACTGAGCTGCACGCATTCACTAACGCGGCAAGGGTCAGACACACACACGTCAGTGTGACGGCACGTGCAAAGGTAGTCATGGCAAAGCGTTCCCCAGATCGCCGAACAGAGACTGCAGCGATGCAACGCAGGCAGGTCCTGCTGTTTCAGTGCGCAGTATACGAGGTCCGAATCTCACAGCTTGTATGCCGTGTTGTAACGCAAGATCAATTTCATCGGGATCAAAGCCACTCTCCGGGCCGATCAGTGCACTGAGGGAGGCAGGTTGAGAATTGTCGGCAGCGACAAGCTGTGTCAGGCTCTGATTAGCCTGCGGGGCCAGCATGATGTGTAATCTATCGCGATGCGCCGACGCTTCTGACAGGCCGGCAAGCCAGTGTCGCAATTCAACAGGGGCCGCCAGCACCGGCAAGCGGGCACGGCCACTTTGTTCGCAGGCACTGATCACGATCTTCTGCCAGTGATCCATTTTCCTGGCCAGGCGTTTCTCATCCAGGGCTTTTGCAGAGTGAGTCGAGTAAACAGGTTGCAGGCTTTGTACACCCAGCTCAACGCATTGCCTGATGGTGGTGTCCATCTTGTCGCTGCGCGAGATGGCCTGTACCAGCTCAATGGCCAAGCCGGACTCCGTATTGGCAAGAGACCGTTCATGCACTTGGAGTTCTGCGCATTTACCGGCGGCTTTTTGTCCCGTATCGACCAGCGTGGCCCGGTAGTTGTAACCATCGCCGTTGAACAGCTCGATGGTCGTGTCCGGGCGCAACCGCAGCACGGTCACCAGATGATGGCTGGCTTGTTTGGGCAGCGTCAAAGGCTGTTCAGTGGCTATCGACGCATCATGAAAGATGCGAGGAATACGGGCAGACCTGGACAAACGCGATTTCATGATTTCGCTACTGACGGCGCAAGCCGAGCAAACCCTTGCGGTTGGACAGGTCAACCTTATCCGCCAGCGTTTGCTGGCTGCGTTGACGCAGGCGCCTGATGCAGTGCGTGAATTCCACGACTGCAGCATCCAGGTCAAGTTCACGCGCATCCGGGTAATAGGGCTTGGTTGCCAGCTTGACCAGACAGGCATGCCGGTTGGTATCCCTGAACCGCTCCAGCAATCGTGCCGTAGTCATGCTTGCATCACCATCACAAAAGCCAATCAGCTTGAGTAACACATCGGCACCGGGCAGTTGCGGGTTGATCTCGTAGTCATCTGCCGGTACCTCAGAGACGACCGCCGGATACTGCAAGCACAACAGCACGGCGCGGCTCATGGGCGTCAGACCCGAATCGCCTTGAGCCCTGCGTGGCGGTTTGGCAGATGGCGAACCGGCTTGCGAGCTGCCCAGTGAGAGCCCGATCAAGGCTTCCAGTCGCCGCAGAGCCAGCTGCTTGTAAACCCCCTTCGGTATCGTTGCCAGTAACGGCTTGGCTTTCTCAGCCAGTTGAGCTTTGCCGCCGATGCCGGTGATATCGATATCGGCCGCCAGGTACTGGTAGAGATAGTCAACGATAGGCAGGCGTTGAGACAGTAGATCGTTGAATCCGGCGGCCCCTGTAGTTTTCACGATTGAGTCTGGGTCTTCGCCATCAGGAAGAAACAGGAAATGGGCGTCTCTGCCATCCTGCAGGCAGGGCAGGGTGGCAGTGAGTGCGCGCCATGCTGCTGCGCGACCGGCCCGATCACCGTCGAAGCAGAACACCACGTTGGGCACTGTCTTGAACAGGATTTCTGAGTGTTGCTGATTGGCTGCAGTGCCCAGCGTTGCCACGGCATTGTTAATACCATGTTGTGCCAGTGCCACCACATCCATATAGCCTTC